>JAGQQP010000796.1 GCA_020426085.1 Planctomycetaceae bacterium
AGGCGGAATTACTGACCACAGAACTACCAACGCTGGACCAGACCCAGAAACAACCCAGTCAGTATCGCCCCCCTTATCAGAAAAATGACTGGAGCCCTGCTCCTCCCGTCATCGGCGAACGTACCAACCCACTCACAGGCAAAACAGAACCACGGGCTTTCCCCAAGAGCTATGGCTGCGATGGTGGTGTCGACTACAGCTACCTCTACACCATGCGTTCTGGAACAGCAGCGTTTTACGACAAGCGCGTTGAAAGTGGAACGATTCATATCAGCGGTCCCCGCTCGGGCTGCACCAACAGCATTGTCCCCGCCAATGGATTACTTAATGTCCCCTATTATTTCCAGGGCTGTACCTGCAGCTATCCTTTGCCAGTCGGACTTTCCCTGATTTCCATGCCCGAGACCCACGAGCAATGGATGGTCTGGGGAAAAAGTGACGTGCAACAGATTCATCGCGTTGGTTTGAACTTTGGTGCACCCGGCGATCGTATGACCGACAAAGGGACTCTCTGGCTGGATACTCCCAGCATAGGTGGCCCTTCACCGGAACTTGATCTGAAACTCGCTCCCGAAACAGCGAAACCTTTCTATGAGCATTCTCTCTGGATCGAAGGAGGACAAGGCTGGCCGTGGGTGGGTGCCTCCGGTATCACCGGGGTCCGTGAGATCAGATTGAATCAAATCAAAAAGGGAAACTACACGGTACGGCTCTATTTCAGAGAGCCCGAGTTTGCAAAGACCGGGCAGCGGGTATTCGCAATTTCGCTCAATGGAAAACCTCTGATCAGCCATCTCGATATTTTTCAGGAAACACAATCCAGCCAGAAGGTACTGGTACGAGAGTTTTCACAAATCCAACTGGATCATGAATTGAACCTGACCTTAACCGCTCAGACGGGAGAGCCATTACTTTGCGGGCTGGAACTGATTGAAGAGGGCCTGCCAGTCGATTCCATTATGGAACTCCCTTCCCGTAAACAGGAACTCCTCACAAAACCCTGACGCAGTCTCTCCACGAATTAATAATCACGAAATGGACCTCGAGGTTCTGCATCGGCCATCTGTTTTTTCCAGTTTGCAAAATGGGCCTTCATTTCTTTCAGTTTTTCAGGATGCGTATGCGAAAGATCGTGTTTCTCGCCGATATCCTGTGAGAGGTCAAACAGGCCATTCCCCTTTTCTGACTCAACCCACTTCCAGTGCCCGACCCGCGCCGCTTTATCGGCGCGACGTTGCCAGTACATTTCGTTGCGGGGAGAAGCAGTTTTCCCCATCAGAACGGGCAGCATATCATAGCCATCGATGACGATCTCTTCAGGCAGAGGAATCCCGGCTGCTTTGAGAAACGTGGGGACCAGTTCCAGAGAAGTCAGCAAATCATCATTCACTGTTCCCGGTTTAATTTTCGCCGGATAGCGCACCAGACAGGGGACTCGGATCCCCCCTTCGAACATCATCCCCTTCTTGCCTTTGAGCGGACTGTTATCCGCCCCGCCGCTCCCCCCATTGTCTGAAAAGAAGATGACGATGGTGTTGTCAGCAATCTGATATTCGTCAAGCAGCCCCAGGACTTCACCAATCGCATCGTCCATGCAGGTGATGGAGGCCACATACTCAAGTCGCCTTTTACTGACAGAAACTCCCTGATTGATCACAGGGCCATCCGGAGTTTCCCGAAATTCGTAGCGTCCCGTTTTCTTCTTTGTCACCAGCGTATCCTTCAAGTGCGGATACATCTTTTTATATTTCTCAGGTGCCTGAGCACCGCCTCGAATCCTTGGATCCAGACTGGAGGCACCATGCGGTGCATTGAAAGGGAGATAAAGAAAAAATGGTTTCTGATGATTCTCTTTGATGAAACGAACCGCTTCCCGCTGAAACAGGTACGTGCAATACGTGCCTTTGTCTTCCTCGGTGGGTTGATTGTTACGATACATCGAGGGCACCCCGTATCTCTCATGCGTGAAGTAGTCGATGCCGGTATTCGTAAATCCATAAAAATCATCGAAACCTCGGGCGAGAGGCAGAAACCGTTTATGTATTCCCAGATCCCATTTCCCATAGATCGCACTGACATATCCTGCCGGTTTCAGTAATGCCGGCAGTAACTTTTCACGCACATCCATTCCGCCTATCCGCTCGAAGG
>JAGQQP010000797.1 GCA_020426085.1 Planctomycetaceae bacterium
GCCAGGCTGCGAACTGGCAATTCTGAGTGCCTGTGAAACGAATTATGGACCACAACAAAAAGGGGAAGGGGTTTGGAGCCTCTCGCGGGGCTTTCTGGTCGCCGGTGCCAGACGCGTAGTAGCCAGTAACTGGCTGGTGGACGATGAAGCGGCGGCCAGTATGATGAGTTATTATTGTGGCTATCTGGCCCAGGCGGAAGAAGAGCAGCAGAAACCGGATTACGTGCAGGCGCTGCACGACGCTCGCAAATGGGTGCGGGAGCAGAAAAAGTGGAGCAGTCCTTACTACTGGGCGTCGTTCGTGCATGTAGGTCCGGAATAATTTGAATATCCATTACATACTTCGCAAAAACAGGGTAACCATTCTAACGAGGACTATGATGTCGAAATATTCCTACTCCCGTTTACTGGTAATCTGCTTTCTATTTCTAATTCCCTGTATAACACAGGCTCAGAAAAAGCCGGTCGCGTCAGACACCTGTATTCTGAAACTCAACCTGCCGAAGGGAGCGAAGGCGACCATTGAGGGGCAGGAATATGGCCATCAAGATTCCCTGAACTATGACAGCCTGACGCCTGGCAATATCTATAACAGTGAGGTCAAGGTTCGTTTTGTGAATGGAGAAAGCCAACAGAAAACAGTGCTGATTCAAGGTGGGAGAAGTATTACTCTCACAGTTCAGGACCCGTTATTACTAAAACCGGAATTAATCACTCAGACAGGTGGCATCTATACCCAGTTTGCTGAATTTCATAAAAATAATCAGTATATGGTGACCGGCGATTCAAACGGGTTAAGTTTTCTCAGAGAAATACATGGAGGACTTATTCTCCGAAATTATACTAGCCTGACAAATCATCTTACAGGAATTGCCTTAACACCTGATGGTCAACAATTAATTATGGGAGATGATGAGTTCGTTGTTGTCAGGGATCTAGTTTTCGGAAAACTTATTAGAAAATGGAAATCTGGGAGAATCAGCTCACTGGCAATTCATCCACAAGGAAACATTCTCGCAACCGGACAATATCAGAAAATATCTTTGTGGGATCCAAAATCTGGTGAAAAATTGAAGGACTTGAGTGGGGATTTAAAAGGTCATATATATTCCGTCGTGTTCAGTTCAGATGGACGTATGATGGCATGTCATGACTATGATGGGCAGAATATTCTATGGGATATTACTACCGGTCAGGTTCTCCATCGTTTTGATTCGATCAAAAAAGACTTCAGCCGAATTGCATTCAGTCCAGATAATAAATATCTGATCATTTCAAATAATCTGAATGCTGATTCGCAAAATAGTTTTCGGGCAGAAATAAGACTCTACGATGTATTGAGTGGAGAACAGACTCTAAGTCGCACGGTAAAAAGTGATATATATGGTATTGCTTACAGCCCGGATGGGAAGCTGATCGGAGTCAGAACAAGTTCTTATCATAGTGAAAATAATTGGATCCGAAATATTTTGCTACTAGATGTTAAATCCCTGCAAACGATCAAAACTTTTACTGATCAAAACATGGGAGGGGTTATATTATTCTCTCCAGATGGAAAGTCGATTTTTGATGGACGTAATCTATGGGACTTGTCTACTTCGAAAAAAGATTCGAAACTAGGGGATCATATCGAAAAAGTCCGCTATGCCATTTATTATCAAAATAGCCCTCAGATTGCATTCTGTAACTTTTCTCCAAAATCAAATTTTGAACTGATAAATACCAATTCGTTTGTAAAAATACGTGATTTTGAATTGCCCGTAAATTTGTATTATTATACTCACGCGGCGATTTCAAAAGATGAGCGGCATCTCGCAGCAATTTTTAAAACCGGTGAAAAAGATGCCTGCAATTTAGTCGACTTTGATGCTCAAACTGGAAAAATCCTGAAGCAGTTTCGAGTATCTGCAAATACAGTTAATCGTTTCAGTATCAGTTCAGATGCTAGTCGCGCGTTGATCTGTACTGATGGGAAAGCAATGGTATGGGATCTCAGAAGAGGGATCTCTCTAAGAACTTTTCAATTCGAAGTCAGCAATATTTATTATTGTGATTTGAGTCATGACGGACGACGAATTCTGACCGAAGCTGATAAACCATTCGTTTCTGATCCTCAGACAGGAAAGCTTATCAGAAATGTCGCGAT
>JAGQQP010000079.1 GCA_020426085.1 Planctomycetaceae bacterium
ATCGTCGTTCAATGCTTTGATCACCCAGTCCCGGAACTTCCAGGCATCGGGGCGCACCTTATCATGTTCGTACCCATCGGTCTCTGCAAAGCGGGCCAGATCCAGCCAGTGCTGCGCCCAGCGTTCTCCATAATGTTTCGAAGACAGCAGTCGATCCACGAGTTTTTCATACGCATGCGGGCTTTGATCTGCAAGAAACGCTTCGACCTCTTCCGGCATCGGCGGCAGACCGATCACATCAAAGTAGAGCCGACGTATCAACGTGGTCCGACTGGCCTCCGGTGCAGGCTCCAGCGATTTCACTTCCAACTCAGCCAGAATGAAATGATCAACGGGAGTCCGCGACCAGGTTTGATTTTTGATGACAGGTAATGCCGGTCGTTTGATCGGTTGAAACGACCAGTGCTCCCGATCCGCTTCAGTGATGGGTTCTTCTGAAAGTTTTGCTGCTTCCTCTGCTTTCAAAGAAGAACTGCAAACCAGCAGCAGAGTTGCAGCGAACAGCAGGAACCTCATGTTGAGTGAAATCATGTGAGCAGTCCTTTCACAATCTTCACTTCAGCGGGTCCTGTCAGTCGTTCATCCAGGCCGTTATGGAAATAGGTCAGCGATTCATGATCCAGTCCCATCAGATGCAGGAGTGTGGCGTGAAATTCATTGACGTGCACTTTGTTTTCAACAGAACGCAAACCAATGGCATCGGTGGCCCCGTAAGAACGTCCGCCGGTAATTCCTGCTCCAGCAAGCCAGCCGCAATAGCCCCAAGGATTGTGATCGCGGCCCTTCCCCTGCTCGCTCATCGGCATGCGACCAAATTCACCGCACCAGACGACCAGCGTGTCTTCCAGCAGTCCCCGCTGTTTCAGATCTTTCAGCAGTGCGGCAACTGGTTGATCGGTTTTACGACAGTAGGCGGTATGGTTTTTCGTCACATCGCTGTGTGCATCCCAGCCAACTGTGTCGCCGGAATAGAGCTGCACGAAACGCACGCCCCGTTCAATCATCCTGCGCGCCAGTAGACAGCGTTCGCCGAAGTCCCGCGTCTGGGGATCATTGAGCCCGTACATCGCATGTGTTTCCTGAGTCTCCTGTGTGAGATCCACAATTTCCGGTGCAGCCGTCTGCATGCGAAACGCCAGTTCGTAGGCAGAGATTCGCGCTGCCAATTCGTCATCCCGATCGCGTGCTTCCAGATGCCGCCGGTTCATAGATTGAACCAGATCCAGAGTCGCCCGCTGCTGCTGTGAAGAAATCGAAGCAGGCGGGTTTAGATTTAAGATCGGCATCTTGCCGGCACGCATCGTCGTTCCCTGAAACGTCGCGGGAAGATAGCCACTCCCCCACGCGGGAGGCCCCCCTTTAATGCCGCCCCCCGGATCGGGCATGACTACAAATGCGGGCATGTCGGCATTTTCAGAACCCAGACCATAGGCAACCCAGCTGCCGACACTCGGATGGCCCATCAGAATACTTCCCGTATTCATCTGATAGACCGACTGCGGATGATTGACACTGTCGCCATGCAGCGAGCGGATAACGCACAGATCATCGACCAGTGCCCCCGTATGTGGCAGAAAGTCGCTCACTTCCAGCCCCGATTCTCCACGTTTGCGAAACGGTTTGATCGGTGCGAGTAATGGATTTTTTGCGACCTTACGCCGCGTCATCACTTCGCCGAAACTGTCGGGCAACGGTTTCCCGGAGTACTTGACCAGATCAGGTTTGGGATCCCATAGATCTACGTGACTCGGACCGCCATGCATGAACAGCCAGATCAGACGCTTGGCACGCGGCTCGAAATCTGGTTCCTTCGGTGACAATGTACCAGAGGCCGCCTGCACGCGTTTCTCAGATGCCAGGAGGGAATGCAAGGCCATCATTCCGATTCCGCCACCTGCGGTGCGCAACATTTCGCGGCGATTGAACAGACCTTCTCTACAGTTATCAGAAATCGTATCGCGGCTGGATCGCTTCGCCTGCATACTGCCTTCTCTCCCTGAGGTCATATTTGGAATGACACCAATATATCAGGGAAACGGAGTCAGCTCGACAGAATTCATCAACGTTTTTTGATTTGTCTGAAATTGACAGAAATGTGTCCCAACTGGCTGGAATGGTAACACCAGGAAACAATTCTTTCTGCAGCTTTCAGTAGCATAGAGAGTGGAGCGAAGACATGCCGACAGACCAGTTGAGGTGAATCGCTATGTGAGTATGACACGTCTCTCATGCAGTCTCTTTGATGATACGAATCAAACACATTCACTCCCGTTTTGTTCCGAATTATTTTCTGATTTATTCTGCTGTGTTTCATTTTTCTCTCTTATTTTTTTCTGCTTTCTGAAACCACGCTTCCACAACGTGAGTATGCTTCCCGCGGGGTTAACAACATGGTTTTGAATGAGGCCATGTGATGTTTCTTTTTGGCAACATGTTGTCTTCGAACATCGTTTTTCAATTGTTTGTCGTGTCAGTAAAGAGGAGTTCGCGGAAATTTTGATTTTTCTGAAAAGCATTTCCGACGACTCATCAAAACTAAGCTATATGAATACTGACCAGCGCAATTTCAGGTCGAGAAACATCAGAGAAGGCAAGATGTGAACCATGAGAGACCGTTTTCAAAATCTCAGTAAAAAGATGGGGAGATCAATGACTGCTACTTCACAGAACTACCTGAAAGGATTCATCGCCCTCACAATCGGAGCCTGTTTCATTCTGCAACCGGGTACCAGCGATGCACAGCAGCCCGGCGGCATCATGCAACAGAAGCTGCCTCAGAAAAACCTCTCGCCACGCGCTCTGGAAAGTCTGGTAACAGGAATTGCCTTCTACCCTGATGACCTGGTCGAAACGATTCTGCAGGCATCACAGCATCCACTGGCGATCCGTCAGTCTTCCGACAAACCGGTCGTACGGATTGGCGGCGGACGCTTTGCAGAACGCGTGCAACAGTTCAACAAAGCAGCCGACCCGAATGTCGAGAAGCTGAAACAGTATCCGGAAATCCTGGCACAACTGAGTGACAATATCGCAACCACAACCTTGCTGGGTCGCGCGTATCAGTCGCAGCCTGATGACGTCTGGCGCGCCATTGACAAACTCCGTGCTGAAGTCGATGCCGCTCTGGAGGAGCAACCCGAACAGTTTGTAGATGCCAGTGGCGTTCCGCTGACAGGTCAGGCCGCTTACGTGGCCGCCGCCGGTTATGTCGCCGGTCGTTACTTCGCTCCCGCGACAGTGACTGAACTCTACACCGCATATGCGGCTCCGCATCAGACAACGACCACGACCACCTACCAGGGTGAAAACGTGAATGGCACGGCGACTCAGACAACAACAACGGGCCCCTATGGTCACGCGACGGCTTCCACAGGCAGCAGTTCAACAACCTACACAGGCCCGAACGGGAATACCGTGACGGGAGCCACTCAGGGAGGCAGTGTTGTCTACCAGAATGGTGCCACCACTGTTGGCGCGGGTGCAGCCACCACAACCATTGTTGGTCCCCAGGGGAATTCCGCGACCGCAACGGGAGCCGGGATTGCCGGTACGACAACCGTCGGTGATACCACTTACTTCGGAGCCGCGGGTGGCGGAAACGTGACCACTTCAAATGGGCTCACAGCTGCCGGCGCAGGTCAGGTGACCGGATCAGTGCAACAGACACAGAACGGAGCCAACTACAATACCCAGGCCAGCGGCTCTGTCGCAACAAACACCGGCGTCAACGCGTATGGCAGCAGGAACACTTCTGGCAGCGTGAACCAGAATGCCGACGGTTCGGTCAGCGGCGTTCGTAATTCTTCCACATCAGTACAAGGAACCAACGGCTACGCCAATGTGCAACACAACAGTTCCGGCACAGCGACCGGAAATGGGAACGGAAGTTACAACGGTTCCACAACCGTCGATTCCAGTAAAGGCTCTGCCTCGGTGAATACGACTGCCGGGAACGGTCAGGTCTCTTCCACCGTCACCACGCAAAATGGTTCCGCAACAGGAACACTGGGCGATGGTCAGGTCGGACAGAGTTCGGCTTCCGCCAGCAGCCGAAAGTCAACCGGCAGCCAGAGTGGTTCGTATCGTTCCAGCCGCCAGGCATCCTCTGCCAGCTCACGTTACAGTCAGTCCTCAAGCCAGCAGATCGCTTCCGGCCTGCAGAGCATGCAGAAAAACTGGGGACAGCTCAACCAGCAGATGAACCGTTCCTCCCAGGCTTCCGCTGCCTCGCGACAGGGAGTGCAAACGTATTCGCAGCAGCGTTCATCGTCTGCCTACTCACGAGGCTCCAGCTTTACTCCTTCCTACTCCAGCAGCCGCACTCCCTCCTATTCACGAGGCAGTTCAGGTTACTCTCGTGGCAGCTCCTCATTCGGAGGCAGCAGCCGCGGCTCATCAGGACGCTCAGGCGGACGGGGCGGGCGCAGATAAGTTCCAAGCAATTTCAAGGAAATATGTAAGTGCGGGCAGGCCTCTTTTCGTAAGGGAAAGAGGCCTGTTTTTTATGCATCCTCTCAAGTCAGCGAGCCAGGCGAAATCGATCAATAATATCTTCTGCATTCAACATGGCGTTCAGTGCCATATAGAGCAGGATCACCCCCGCAACAAAGGTGATCACACGATTTACCTGGGTCTGCCAACGGCTTTGTGGCTGATATTTCGTGTGAGTTTTTTTCGCGAAGTCTTTTCGACAACTCATATAAATCGCCAGCACTCCCCCCACTGTCGATATCAGAATGTAGACGGCAAAAAACAGATACAGGTATAAATCTGAGTTCATTCTTTTCTTCCCGCACCAGGCATTTACTTTAAGAGCGGTGCGAATCGCCGCTCTTCTAATGATACTTACGCTGGTTCATAAGGATCTTCAGGCGACTGCGAGGAAAGTGATAACTGTTTCCTGATCAACTCGACGGCTTGAGCATGATTGAGTTGAGTATTTGCAAATGACCAGAAGACGGCTTTGATTTTGGGGTCCCTGCGCCGCCAGAGTTTCAAAGGACTTAATCGTTCATACGCTTCATCTGTCAGAAAAAAGATCAGGTCCGTGCGCTCACTGTTTTTACTGGCGTTCGTATCGACATTCTGAATTTCTCTCGCTTCTATTCTGAGCAGCTTCTTCTTCGGAAAAAAATAAGAATACAGATCGAGAAAATCAGTGCCCACGATAAGCAACGGCTCTTTCGTCAGCGCCAGACAGATCGCCCAGATCCCCACAGGGAGAACGAATAGAAAGACAAAGCTTGAAAATCCGACAATCGCACCGAGCGACCAGCCTTCGAAGCCCTCCGAGCCAAGTGCCAGATTAAAGAAAGTCACGACGAATACGCTGCAGACCCCAGCGGCTGCCAGATGGATCCAGAAACTGCGATAAACGGGCTGCGATTCCTGCATTTGTATTGATTCCAGGAGACAGGTTCATGATGAGTTCACAATCAATCATTCGTCATCCAGTGTAGCGTCTCCGTCTCGAAAGAATATATTTTCTTTTACTCATCAGTAAAATTCGTTTAGAATTTAAGTTGGTTCAAAGATTTCAAAGCCTCTCATCATGAAAATCACAAAACATATTACGATCAGTGTTGCCGAGAGCGTGATTGTGATAATCATACTCACCATCCTGGCCGTGCTGTTACTGTCTGATACACGCCAGGGTGTTACCAGCGCCCGACGAGAGTTTTTTCGCAGCCAGATGAAACAGATCGGACTGGCACTCCACCAGTATCAGAATGATTATGGTTGCCTGCCTCCCCCGGTTGTGAAGGGAGAGCAAGGCGTCGCATTACACAGCTGGCGGGCTTTGTTGCTGCCTTACTTCAAGTCAGCGCATCACCTCAAAAACCGACGACTGGATTATCATTTCAACGAACCCTGGAACAGCCCTCATAATCAACAGATCGCTTCTGAAAACAGGGATCTTTACCAGCTCGACTGGCAGCCTCAGACAGGGCCGCGACGTCGATCCCGGCTGGTAGCGGTCAATGGTGATTCCACTTTCTGGAGAGAATCACCAGACTGCCACACATTACCAGATTCCACTACCCGGGAAGATCCTGTTTTAGTGGTTGAGATCCCGGGTGATACCCCCAGCTGGAACACACCAGCCGACATCACACTGGATGAATTTCTGACGTGGAGCAACCAGGATTTATTTGACGACTATGGTCCCCTGGCATTATTTGCAGACGGACATATCGAGTGGCTTTCTCCTGCAGAACTTCAGGCAGGTAACCTGCGAAGAAAACTGCAGCGTCCCTCAGTGAAAACGTTCAGATCTGGAGAATAATATTCAGCATCATGAAATTCCCCCTGCACA
The DNA here is from genome assembly GCA_020426085.1 of Planctomycetaceae bacterium. GTDB lineage: Bacteria > Planctomycetota > Planctomycetia > Planctomycetales > Planctomycetaceae > Gimesia. Next base: position 6,317 of record JAGQQP010000079.1, read on the forward strand.
CATTCGAAGTCAGTAGTCCGTCTGAGAAAGATTTTATCAGACTGCTGCAGAAAGCCATGAACAGACTGCCGTCAGTTGTGGAGCAGGAAATCTCGGATGCAGACCGGTTTCGTTTTCGACTGATCCTCGAAGATTATGTGGTCGGTTTATTAAAAGACATGCAGGCAATCCAGCAGCTCTCACGCAAGTGGACCCCGTCTGATTATGTGATCATTGTGCAATATGAAAAAACACAGGGCACCATCTGCTTTAACGGGCAGGAACAGGTGATTCATTTCCAAAAATAATTTTCCATATCTCATCGAGAGTAATCAATCGCATTGAAAATCTTCCAGCATCATAAATGGTATCTATTTTTTCTAATCTCGCTCGGTGGATTATTGATCTGGCTCTACTTCCAAGAGGATACGATTTCACTCGCTAAAGAGAGCCTTAAAACAAAAGGCTTTTATGTTAGATCCGCTTCCCGTTCCAATCCCATTGATCGTACGGTACTCGCCGCCAAACGTTTTTTGAAACGGGATGAGTTAAGAATTGCCCGGATTAAATGGTACACTGAAACTGAATCGTTAGCCGGTATCGAAGAGCTGCAAACCCTGGCTCCTTTTATTGTCCATCTAAACTGTGGATTATCCAAAATCCACGATTCTGATGCATATGTGATAGGCAAGATGCATGACTTGAGATCCTTGATCCTGTATGGCCCAGATCTGTCTGATCGGGGAGTTCTCTCTCTGTCCCGTCTGGAACGACTTGAAAGCCTTGAACTCTATGCGCCAAAATCAACGGATGCTGGACTAAACTGGCTACACCGTTGTCCTCACTTACATCGTCTCATCCTCGGCGATGCAAAGCTGGGAACCCCAACCGTGCAACAGCTCTCACAGCATTACGAATTACGCAGATTAAATTTACAGGGCACGCTCATCACATCCTCGGATTTGCAGTTTTTGACTGATCTCCCTCAGCTCTGGATGCTGGAACTGACGAGAGACTTTATCGACGACAGCGCGGCACCTCACCTGCGAAAAATGAATTCTCTCGGAAACCTGCAATTGAATGAGACCGAAGTCGGAGATGAAGTTTGTAGTGCCCTCTCAAAACTACCAGATCTCTCAACCCTGAATCTTAATGACACCCAGATTACCGACCGGGGAGTGTGCATACTGCTGGAAGGCTGTCTGAATTTAAAATCTTTATCAGTCGCACGCTGCGATCTGACAGACAAAGCATTCGTTGACGCAAAAACATTGCCGGTGAATCTGAAGACCATAACCATCACTGGAAACCGCATCACCGGTCAGGAAATTATGAATATCTATCGCAGACATCCTGTTATTGAATCAATCAATTTCAATCAAAGTAATTATGATCCAGACATTGTCGATCAAATCGAACAGATCAGAAAAACTCGTTCAAAATAAATTTGAAACGTAGATAAAATACTGTTTGTATCCGGCTTATTGCGTTTGTCGAAATCAATACCTGATTGATCGGAGACGCCGCGAACCGGCAACTGGTCAACATCGATCATGTCGCGGAAGTGGATGCCCCCCTCAGCGAATTGGAAGCAAAAGTTGTAACACTGCCTCAGACCTGGATTTCGGGCGGGTTCACTTCCGATTCAGCTCATTTCTCCGCACCACTCCAGTTCGGTGCCAAAAACTGGGTCTTGCGTATTTATGCGAAAGATCAGAAAATCGCCTGCGTCAAAATTCACACGGATGATTCCAGCAATGAACTCGAAAGGAGTCTGAGAATGATTCATTCAAAAGTCACGTTCTATATGGTTCTCATCCTGACAGGTCTGATTGTGTTCTCGTCGTCTGAAAACAACCAGGCTGCCAAACCTCAAGTCGATCCCTCGCAAGTCATCTTGCGTGCCATTGAAACGCCCGACGGTCCCCAACTGGAAATTCGAATCGGCCATCTCGTCTGCAAAACCGATCAACTGACTTTTCAGCGGAAAGAGGGACGGGAATTTTCCGTTCAACCCGTCGGCAATAAGGTGCACGTCATCAGCGACAGACAACGCATTGCTGCACAACAGATGGAATATTCACTCCCCTGGTTAACAGGAGCACGTTGAACAGGAATTTTACGCCTGCGGGGTTTGCTCGTGTTCCGGTGCGTCAGAAGAATCGGTCAGGAATTCCATTTTGCCGCTCTTCACATCGTAGAGCGCACCGACCACCATTACCTTACCGGCGTCTACCAGATCGCGAATCACTTCACTGCGGGCCGTGATTTCGTAGACGCTGCGATAGACATTGCGACGCGCCGTCTCGTCGATAAACAGTTCCTGTGCTTCCTCACTCATCTCATTCAGCCCGGAACAGGCTTCTTCATCGACGCAGGGAACGATTTCCTCAACGATGGAATTCAGGTGCGAGCAGCCTGTAACCTGCGCCGCATTGTTGTGTTCACTCATCATCTGCACTGTAGAAGAGACGGCACCACAACGGGTGTGCCCCAGTACCAGCACCAGTTTCACTCCCACCACTGCAACACCATATTCAATACTGCCCAGCGATTTATTCCCGATCACATTCCCGGCGACACGCACACTGAAGATGTCACCAATCCCCAGGTCCAGCACCAGTTCCGCCGGCACGCGGGAATCGATACAACTTAAGACCACCGCCAGGGGATTCTGTTCGCCGGCAGTCGCATTGACCTGATGCCCCAGGTCGCGTGAAAGTCGATTGCCCGTATAAAACCGCTCATTGCCTTCACGTAAAATCTGCAGGACCTGATCTGGTGTGATTCGATCTTTCAGATCTCGGGTGGAATAGTCGGCGAATTGAATTTCGTTATTCAATTGATACTTTCGCCGGAACCCGCGCAGGCTGACGGTAATGCCGCGTGCAGGCCCGATTTTATCTTTGAATTCCTGGATCAGACTTAAGATATCCGGGTCGATGTAATCCGTACTGCTGGCATCAATCAGCATGTTGGTACCCGGCGCTGTATCGTTAAACACTTTATCGAGCGCAGCACGGTTCAGAAAGCTGACCTGATTCGCCAGTTCGATATGCAGAACATCTCCCCCGACGTGTGTCTCCACAATCCGACGGATCGGCTGTCGGAGATTGCTGTTCAGAATAAACAGCAGACTGACCCCCAGACCAATCAGAATTCCCACTAACAGGTCGGTAAATACAATTGAGAGCAACGTGATCATAAACGGTAAAAACTGATAGCGTCCTTCGCTCCACATCTGTCGAAACAGAGTCGGACTGGCCAGTTTGAAACCGGTGACCAGCAGAATCGCCGCCAGCGCCGCCAGGGGAATCATATTCATATACACGGGAATCAGTGCCACCGCGATCAACAGCAGAATGCCGTGAACGATACAGGATAGTTTCGTCTTGGATCCCGAATTCACATTCACAGAACCGCGCACAATCACCGAAGTCACAGGCAGGCCGCCGATCAGGCCGGCAGTCATGTTTCCCACTCCCTGTGCAATCAACTCACGACTGGAAGGAGAATTACGATTTTCAGGGTCGAGCTTGTCTACAGCCTCCAGGTTTAACAGCGTTTCCAGTGAAGCCACGATCGCAATGGTCCCGGCGGCAATATAGATGGCAGGGTTGGCCCATTGAGAAAAATCGGGATGAGTCAGAAACGTGAGAAGATCGCCGGCTGTTTCTGCAACTGGAATCTGTACAAGGTGGCTGGCTTCAATCGCCCAGGGTCCCCCCATGCGTTGAAACAGAATATGCAGGCACACCCCGAGCAGCACGACCATCAACGGACCGGGTACTACGGAATTCTTCAACATTTTAATCCGGTTCCAGCCTACCAGTAAAACGATGGAAGCCAATCCGACCACAGCCGCACCGAAATGAATATCACCTTCAAAGACCGTCAGAATTTCAGAGAACGTGTTTTGTTTATCCGGTTGAGTAAATGACATTTCCCCTTCCGGGTCTGTATCGTGACCAAGCACGTGGGGAATCTGCTTTAGAATCAGGATGACGCCGATGGCGGCCAGCAGGCCTTTAATGACACTGGAAGGGAAAAACGCCGAGAGGGAACCGGCTTTCACAATCCCCAGGATGATCTGGAACACCCCGCCAATCATGACGGCAAGCAGGAACGCCTCAAAGGAACCCAGCGCCGCAATCTGCGCAATCACAATAGCCGTTAAACCGGCGGCCGGACCACTCACACTGGTACTCGATCCGCTGATCGATCCGACGACAATCCCGCCTATGATTCCGGATAATAAACCAGAAAACAGCGGTGCTCCCGAAGCCAGGGCAATCCCCAGACAGAGAGGAAGCGCAACGAGAAAAACGACCAGACCTGATGTCAGATCGCGCGGCAGATACGTAAGGGGATAGCCCGAAAGACGTGCGTCGTTCATGTCTATTCACTCAATCATTTTTAGTGGGCGGGTAACTTGTAGAAACAGAATCCAAAAAAGATCCCTGATTCGAATCACGCTTTGGAACAGGGTCTACACTTGATTCAGGATCTGATTAATTCAAGGTTTAAAACCAACAGTCAGTTCATGTGATTCCCCCCCTCAGAAAACCAGATCCTGCACATAGTATTATTGATTCACATCTCTTTTTATAGCCTGCTTTTACAAATTTTCAGCAATTTGATTTCTGACTCAACTTTTCCACTTTAAATCAGGTAGATTTGACTATAACAGAACAAACACTTTCCAAGGTAAGGGAAGCTGGCAGCCGTACTGGACACTTAAGAATTTTTCAGAAGCAGGTATTCCAGACCTGATTATCTTTTTTTCTATCAGACAG
>JAGQQP010000007.1 GCA_020426085.1 Planctomycetaceae bacterium
GATGCGGCTACTGATGCCGCGCTGGCTCTGGTTTACGGTCAGTTAAAGTCCGGCGGGTGGACCAATTCGGTCGAGTTTGATCCGAAGAGCAAGTTGACTGCGGAGTATCGAAATGGGAAAGGCAGGGGGAGAAACAATTCGACCCTTGACGATGGGATCACTCAATCTGCGATCCGCCTGCTGATTCACGTTGATCAGGCGCATCAGTTTCAGAATCAGAAAATTCACGAAGCGGCAGAGATTGCATTAAATGCACTACTCGCCGCTCAGTTTCCAGTCGGCGCATTTCCCCAGGTCTGGACAGAACCGGTAAAAAATGTGTCTCCGAAAGCAGGGAACTTTCCCGAGTATGACTGGCGGACTGAAGGTCGAATCAAGAATTACTGGGATTGTTATACTTTGAACGATGGATTGGCCGGTTATGTCTCCACGGTGCTGATCGAAGCATATGAAATTTACAAGGACCCTCGATATCAACAGGCAGTCTTAAAGCTGGGCGACTTTCTGATAGCTTCACAACTTCCTCAACCTCAGACTGCCTGGGCGCAGCAGTACAACTACGAGATGCAACCCATCTGGGCACGTCGCTTTGAGCCGCCTGCAGTTACGGGAGGAGAGACTCAGGATGTGATCGAGACGCTGATGAAGATCTATCAGTTCAGTGGCGGTGATGAGAAATACCTGAAACCAATTCCAGCTGCGTTAGCCTGGTTGAAAAAATCGCAGTTACCGGATGGTCAACTGGCCCGTTACTATGAACTCAAAACGAATCGTCCACTGTATATGACACGGAGTGGAAAGAATTACAGCCTGACATATGATGATTCCGATCTGCCCCGTCACTATGACTGGAAAATTGAATCGAAACTTTCACAACTGCAGCGTGAATACAATTTGCTGAAGGCGGGGAAACAGCAGAACTCACAATCCAGCCAGCGTGAGCTTTCCACCCGCGTCAAAACGATCTTGAAAGAACTGGACTCTCAAGCTCGCTGGATCAGTACCAGTACTGGAGAGCGTCTGGTGGGGCAACCAAAGTTTCCGGTGAACAGTCAGTATATTTCCAGTGAAGTCTTCAGTGATCACCTGCAGACACTCAGTGCTTATCTGGAGTTGCTCAAAACCAATTGAGAGGCTGCCGACGAAATCAGTGAGGAACTCCATTCAGGTGGAAGATGGAGTTCATCGTGATGACTTTCGTTTCTCCCTGCTGATAGCGGATCAGATTGATCCCGGTATTGGTCTGCGCAATCTCTTTGGCTTTACTGATTTCCAGCCCCAGCACACGCGCCAGATAAACCCGGTTGACCACGTTATGCGCGACCACAGCAATCGTTTCGCCCAGATGTCGGTCCAGCAGACTCTGGATTGCCGGTTCAACCCGCTTGAGCACATCGCCGTAAGATTCTCCCCCTTCGTAGCGATTCTGATAGGGGTCATGCATGAAAGCCTCATATGCTTCCGGAAACTCCGCCATGATGAGCTCCCAGGATTTCCCCTCCCAGAGACCCACATCGCATTCATGGATCTCAGCCACTTCCTGAGGAGTCAGGTCGAGAGGTTTGCAGACCGCTTCAGCAGTTTCCCGAGCACGGATCATGGGGCTGCAGTAGACATGGTGGATGGGACTATTAGCAGCAAGAAACTGGCTCAACGCAGCAGCCTGCAATTGTCCCGATTCACTCAAACTGGGGTTAATACCACACCCCTGGAGGATGAAAGGAATTTGTTCATTGGGAGGGGTGGCGCCATGGCGGATCAACAGCAGGTTGGTGGCATCCGCTTCCGGTTGAGGCACCATTTTAGGATGTTTCATATTGGGTCCTGTCGAAAATAAATTAACGATCTCTTACCGGTTTGCCTGATGCTGAGACAGTCTGGCAGCAGCTTTGACTGCTTCGATGATACCTCGTGTCTCTGGAACAATATTAGTCCAGGCGATATCAAAGGCGGTACCATGGCTGGGGCTGGTTCTGACAATCGGCAGTCCCAGCGTGATGTTGACTGCCTGATCAAAGCCAAGCAGTTTGAAGGGGATATGTCCCTGATCGTGGTACATGGCAACCACCGCATCGAACTCGCCATGAACGGCTCTGCGAATCAGAGTGTCAGCAGGCAACGGACCGGTCGCATTCAGTCCCGATTGAATGGCCCGTTCAACCGCGGGGGCGATGATACGCGCTTCTTCATCGCCGAACAGACCATGTTCACCCGCATGCGGATTCAGAGCACAGACAGCGACTCGAGGTTTTGCTGCTCCCATTTTCTGCATCAGGCCCGAGATGAGTCTGATTTTTTCAAAGATCGCATCGGTGTTGAGTAATCCGGGAACGCTGGCAATTGATGTGTGTAAAGTGGTGTGGACAATTCCCAGGCCGGCGGGAGGCTGGATAGCAGGGCCATGAGGCAGATAGAGCATCATTCCGAAGTCTGCGACTCCGCAGCGATCAGCCAGTATTTCGGTGTGACCGGGATATTCAATGCCGGCCAGTCGGAGTGACTCCTTATTCAGGGGAGCCGTCGTGATGGCGTCCACCTGTCCGGACAGGCAATCATCAATGGCACTTACCAGATAATCATAGGCCCCCTGGCCTGAACGCGCATCGATTTCACAGGGGACGGCATCGGCAACTTCTGATTTCCCACGATCAATACAGTTTGCGATTCCCGGTTGAAATTTCAGGCTGTCTGAAATGGATTCGATTTCGCAGACCTGCAGACCCGATCCGGATCGTTGTGAGGCTCGCCGGAGAACAGCAGCATTCCCATAAACAACAGGGCAACAGATCTGAAAGACTTCAGAGCCGCTACAGAGCACGTCCAGTAGTTGAGGGCCAATGCCTGAGACGTCGCCCATTGTTAAAGCGATGAGGGGTAATTTCATAATGATTCGAATACTTCACACTCGGACAAGGGGAGTCCTTTGCGGTCTTTTTCCGACAGGATTGGTTCACCTGTCAGAGGCCATTCTATTCCCAGGGCCGGATCATTCCAGAGCAGGGTTCGCTCGTGTTCAGGAAAATAATAGTCGGTGCATTTATACATGAAGTCAGCACGCGGGCTGATGACATAAAATCCGTGGGCAAATCCGGCTGGTACAAAGAGTTGCTTGTGATTTTCGGCTGACAACAGAACTGAGATCGATTTTCCGAACGTGGGAGAACTCTTTCTGAGGTCGACACAGACATCCAGTATTTCACCCTCCACCGCAAAAACCAGTTTGCCCTGAGGGCGCTGAATCTGAAAATGTAATCCACGCAGAATGCCTGCGGAGGACCGCGAGTGGTTATCCTGTACAAAAGGTCCTGGTATGCCAGCCTGTTCGTAGCGTTCCTGCTGGAACGTTTCCTTAAAAAAACCGCGATCGTCAGAGAAGACGCGGGGAGTAATGATCACCAGGCCGGGGAATTCAGTCTGTTGTATATCCATATGACAACAAATTCTATCTTAAGAGGAGACGGGTTTTCACGAGACGCATGTTGAAAATAGTAGACGTGGGCTAATAATAGCGAATTTTCTGTTGGATAAAAGCAATGCTAAGAGTCTGATCTTTGAGTTCTCAAAATCTTTTCAGGTGCCAGAGACATACACAAGTCCCATTATTAAAGGAATTTAGAATAATCCACTACCTCTGAGTTTTTCCTGTTTTTTCTTGAAAACTCTTGCCTGTATCGCGTATTCTATAGTCAACACATTTTACCTGAGGGATACAGCCTTACCAGCTGTTAAGTGATGCCTTATGAGACAAACTCCTGAAATCAATACCAGAACGGCGCGAACAGTTATGCTGAGATCTCTTCTCACAGGCGCACTTTTTGTTGCTGTTGGTTTCTATAGTAGTTCACCCCTGCCTGCTCAGGAAATTAAAGTTCAAAAGCCGGTCGCTGTTGCTCCCGCGACAAAACTGTCGGAAGTCTTCCTTAAAACTGTTCCTGACTCTCTTGAAGATCTACAGGAAATTGAGCGACAGGTGACATCTCTGACCAGAACGGCCATTGAGAGCACCGTCTCTGTTCGTGTGGGAGAAGCTCAGGGAAGCGGTGTGATTATCGATAACAAAGCAGGCTATATTTTGACGGCAGCTCATGTTATTGGCCTGGCACAAAAAAATGCAACGATCATTCTTCATGATGGCAGAACGTTAAAAGGACGTACCATGGGTTTGAACCGGGGGCTTGATGCCGGACTGGTCAAACTGGTGGAAGATAATGATGTTGATATCAGCAAACTGACTGCTGTAAAGATGGGAGATGTGTCTACAGTCGAAGCGGGCGAATGGGTCCTGGCGACCGGACATCCTAATGGATATCAGTCAGGACGCGCTCCAGTTGTACGACTGGGAAGGGTGGTGTCCCGCAAAAAGCATCTGCTGCAGACCGACTGTACTCTCATCGGCGGTGATTCTGGAGGCCCCCTGTTTAATATGCAGGGGCAGGTTGTGGGAATCCACAGCCGAATCGGTCCCTCCACCAGCTGGAATTTTCATATTCCCGTTTCTGCATTTCAGGATGACTGGGAAAAACTTGTTTCCGGCGATATGTGGGGCGCAAAACCACTGGGACAGAACGCCGTTCTCGGGGTGAATGGCGAAGATACTGACCGTGGCTGTAAAGTGACGGGGGTCACCCGTGGCTTTCCTGCTGAAATTGCCGGGTTACAAACGGATGATATTATTATTCAACTTAATGATGAGAAGATTACAGGAATTGAACAACTGGCTGAGGTCGTGCAACAATACAAGCCTGGTCAGACCGTTCAGATTACACTTATTCGTGCTGGCAAGAACATGACGTTTGAAGTTCAACTCGCTGCACGAGACTGACGAACGCTAACTAAAACTCGATCTTGGTTTCTGCTCCGAAAAAAAGATCACCAGTAATATCCATACGTGAGGAGATAGGCTTGAGCCAGGATCAAAATACAAGAAAGCATAGAGCCCCCGCCATTCGGTCCGTTTTATCGCTTTTGATTATTTCGGTTTGCATACATTGCTTGTCTTTCCAGAGCGAAGCCGGGGACCAGTTGCAGCCCAGCCAGTTGACCAGTGGCTCGCAGATGCGGCGTGCTTTTCGTTCTGTTGTTTCGACTCCCCGTTCATGGACCGTCCGTGTTCGTTCTAACGGAAAAGAGACTTCACTCGGTGCCATTGTCGAATCAGATGGGTGGATTTTAACTAAAGCCAGCCAGCTGGAAGGGGAGGTCACCTGCGAATTATCGACAGCCGAGCGCTATGTGGCTGAGATTATTGGTGTAGATGGAAAACTTGATCTGGCGTTGATCAAAATCGACGCCAATAATTTACCTACCGTCAAATGGAAATCCGACTCCGATCCCCGGGTGGGACAGTGGCTGGTAACGCCTGGTTTAAGTATGTCTCCTGTCAGTGTGGGAGTGCTCAGTGTTGCCCGACGGAAAATCGATCCTGCTCCCGGTGTGCTGGGCGTCCAGATTGACGATGCCGATGGGGGCGCACTCGTAAAACAGGTCATGCGTGAAAGTGGTGCTGAAGAAGCGGGCTTGAAAGCCGGTGATGTCATCCTGAGTGTTGCAGGGGAAGAGATCGACAGTGCCCGTGCACTTTCCAATTTCGTGCGTAAGTTTTTACCCGGCGACAGAGTTCTTGTGAAGGTCCTCCGGGAAAAAGAAGAAGTGAATGCGGTCGTCGTTCTGACAGATCCTCAGATGCTGATTTACGATCGCCTGCGGGAGATGCAGAAAAAAATGGGTGGTGCTCTCAGTCGCCGGAAAACAGGATTCACCGAAGTATTGCAGCACGATACTGTGTTACGACCGGAAGACTGTGGTGGCGTGATTGTCGACCTGCAGGGGAACGCAATTGGTTTGAATATTGCCCGTGCCGGCAGGACGAAATCGTTCGCTATTCCGGCTAATCATGTTGTTCCCATGATTCAGAAGCTGAAACTGAAGGAATATGCTCCTTATAATCCCTTAAAGGATTCCAAGCAGCACACCGTCTCTGCGACCACCTCATCCTGATTGCATTGATTTTTGCCTGAAGTTCATCTGCTTTCGGAAAGTTCTGACGGCTGATTCCTGAATCTCACTGGTTCTGCTGTGACCCAAACAGGCAGCTCCGCGAATGCCGATGATGTCCGGCCCCAGATCGGCCAATATTTCCAGATCCTGAATTCGTAGAGAACCAGCTAACGCAACTATAAGTTCTCTGGACCGTGCCAGTTCGATGAGTTCACTCAGGAAATCGGGAGAGAGCAGGTCCAGCAGTCTGCCATTCTGTTTTGAGAACGTGTCAATCAGCAGTCCTGCACACCGATTCTCACTGGCTGCTTCCAGGATTTCAAATGGCGAGAGAGAATCCGCCCGTTTCCAGTCTGCATAAGCAACTGCGATCCATTGATGTTGATGTCCGCTGCTCTCTTCGATGCTTTGGATTAGATTCCGCCATTCCTTGACCCAGAGACGCGATTCACTACATTGAGAAAAACCCAGCTTCAAATAGGCGATCTCTGAAGGAAACTTCAGACTTTTCTGCTCCGTTTTCCATTCGCAGAGCTCTCCCAGTGCCATACTGAGAGGAATCGTCACAGAAGATTGCTGACAGTATTCCAGCACCATTTCTAGAGTTGACTCATCGACTTGCCCCAGTGCGCCGCGAGCGGGGTCTTTGAAGTCGAGAATTTCACAACCTCCCGTAATTGCAGGAGCAATTTCTGCACAGTTCCTGACACTGACCAGTAACTGTGTATGCTGCAGATTCAATTCTGTATTTTTCCTGATCGAACTCACGGCGGGGATTACTTATCTTCTTTTGCAGCTGTCTGATGACGGAGTGCTTTGCCAGCCAGACTGCCTGTGGGAAATCCGGCATTGATGGCAGGGCTGCCATTTACAAACAGATAACGTATCCCATCGGAATACTGGTGAGGATGGTCAAAAGTTGCTTTATCAATCAGGGTTCTCGGATCAAATACGACGATATCAGCATAGTCACCGTTCCGCAGATAACCTCTCTCCTTGAGCCCCAGGATATCTGCCGGCAGGCCGGTCATACTACGGATGGCATGTTCCAGGGGAATCACTTTCTGCTGCAACGCATAGTAACCCAGCTTGCGGGGAAAGGTTCCATAATTACGGGGATGGGGACGATCCGATCCAGGCAGGTAAGCCCGGCCGTCCGAAGCGGTGGCCACCCAGTCGATTTTCATGATCTGTCGGACGTCGGCTTCATTCATACTGAAGTTGACGACGGAGGCCCCCCCGTTGCGTGTGATCTCCAGCACAATGTCCAGCACGCTCTTATTTTCTTTCTCAGCAATCTGTAACAGATTTTTCCCCACCCAGTCCGGGCGTTCTGAATAGCGGGCGATACGAACCGCTTTTCCCTCTTCACGTTTTTCGATATTATTTTTGATGGCTTTGAGAATTTTTTCTGAGGTCTCTGGTGCTTCCAGGCGAGCCACAAGATCTTTGTTACTGCCAGCTCTGGCCCAGGCAGGGATCAACGTGGCTCCCAGAGAGGTACTGGAAGCGATATACGGATATTGATCGGCGGTGACGTTCTGTCCCTGTTTTCGAGCTTGGTCAATCATAGCAGCAGCGCGAATTACCAGCCCCCAGGCATCCTGACCACTGGATTTGAAGTGGGAAATATGAACCGGCAGATTCGCCTGCTGGCCGATTTTCAATGCCTCGTTGACGGCTGCCAGTAATTCGGTGCTTTCATTGCGAATATGGCTGGCATAGATTCCCTGGTAGCGAGAAACGATTTTGGCCAGTTCAACCAGCTCATCTGTTTCTGCGTAGGAACTGGGGACATAAATCAGACCGGTGGACATTCCCCAGGCGCCGTCCTGCATTGCTTTCTCAGCCAGTGCTTTCATTTTCTGCATTTCTTCGGCAGTGGGTTCACGCTGCCCGGACCCCATGACTTCATCGCGCAGCGATCCCTGTGGAATCAGGTGTAGAACATTTGTTCCGCTTCCCGCAGCCTCAATGATACGGTAATATTCTTCTGTATCGACCGGGCCACTACCACAATTTCCAGTCACAATTGTGGAACATCCCTGGGTAACATAATTCATGTTTGCCCGGGTTAAAGGCGAAATAATCTGCCGGTCACTGTGGTTATGCAGGTCGATGAATCCCGGAGCTATCGTCAGTCCGTGACAGGGAATTGTCTCTCTGGCAGTCCCTTTGATCTGGGGGCTGATTTGAACAATCCGGTCGTCTTTGATTGCAACATCGCCAGTAAATCCTGGTTTTCCTGTGCCGTCAATGATGGTCCCCCCTTTGAGCAGGATGTCAAACGAAGTCTCATCCTGGGCAAACAGTGTAGTTGACGGAAGGAAAGTGAAGAAAAACAGACAAAGGCAAATCTGCAGACGTAGATTGTCCATAAAGATATAACTCCTTTGCGGATAACGAATTTATGGTGAGAACTCTCACATTGTGAAGATTGAGTGTCGTATTTGGTAAAAGTATCGCTAAATCCGATCAGAACTACCAGTAAGAATGTCCAAATCTGGGCTTTGCGTTAGTAATCTATTGTTGATATATTTTGCGGCTTCTATAGTTGCCTGATGCGCTGAGAGGCAGTTTTTTGGTGAAACCCTCTGTTCCCTGTAAGGAACGTTTGAATATTAAGACGGTTTCCCGAGAGATTCATTGTGGGAAGAATGAAGAGTCATGAAACGAGAAGATGTGCGGAACATTGCGATTATCGCGCACGTGGACCATGGGAAAACGACGCTGGTCGATGCCTTACTGCATCAAAGTGGCCACTTTCGTGATTCTCAGTTAAAAGGCGACTGTATTCTTGATTCCAACGACCTGGAACGGGAACGAGGTATCACGATTCTGGCCAAAAACATTGCCTTGATGTACAAGGGGGTCAAAATCAATATCATCGACACCCCAGGTCACGCCGACTTCGGTGGTGAAGTCGAACGCGTGCTCCGCATGGCAGACGGCGTGTTGATTCTGGTCGATGCATTTGAAGGGCCTCGTCCACAGACTCGCTTCGTTCTGAAAAAAGCACTCGAATGTGGTCTGAAACCACTGGTCGTCATCAACAAAATTGACCGTCCCGACTGTCGCCCCGATCACGTATTAAGTGAGATGTTCGATCTGTTTGTGGAACTCGATGCTGACGATGAAACACTCGACTTCCCTTATATCTACGCCAGTGCCCGCGAAGGTTTTGCGACTCATGACCTGGACAACTTCGGCGACAGCATTCATCCTTTGCTGGATATGGTTCTGGAAAATGTACCTGCTCCCGATGTGAATCAGGATGCACCACTGACCATGATGGTAACCACTCTGGAATGGTCCGAATATGTAGGGCGTGTTGCCACCGGCCGTATCAACAGTGGAAAAGTTCGTACGGGCGAACGCGTGACCCTCATCAAACGCAATGGCGATCACATCAAATGTACCGTCGATTCTGTAGAGCTCTATAATAATCTGGGACGGGCTCCCGTCGATGAAGCATCTGCCGGCGATATTGTCGCTCTGGTAGGTCTGGATAACCCGGAAATCGGGGATACCGTCGCCTGTTCGGAGAAGCCTCAGGCTCTGGTCCGCATTGATGTCGATGAACCAACTCTGTCCATGCTGTTTACCATTAACAGTTCGCCTCTGGCCGGACAGGATGGAAAATATGTCACCAGCCGAAACCTGCGTGATCGACTGATGCGGGAACTGGAATCCAATGTGGCTCTGCGTGTTACCGAGCGGGAAGATAAAGATTCCTTCTCTGTTTCCGGTCGCGGAATCCTGCATCTCTCTGTGTTAATCGAACAGATGCGACGTGAAGGTTATGAACTGTCTGTCGGAAAGCCGGAGGTCATTCGCAAGAAGATCGACGGTAAATGGCATGAACCGTTTGAATCTCTGGAAGTCGACGCTCCTTCAGAGGTCGTTGGTTCCGTGATGGAACTGGTCTGTGCCCGTCGTGGCCAGATGATCGATATGACTTCCAGTGAAACGGGCATGTCTCATCTTAAGTTTTCCATCCCTGCGCGTGGTCTGATTGGTCTGCGGACCCGTCTGCTGAATGCCACCCGTGGTGAAGCGATCATCAATCACCGCTTTGAAGCCTATAAAGCGTCAGAAGGGGAAGTTCCACGTCGAGCGAACGGCGTTTTGATTTCGCAGGACAAAGGTCAGGCCGTCGGTTACGCTTTGTGGAAACTTCGCGATCGAGCTGAGTTCTTTGTGGGACCTGGTGCTGACGTTTATGAAGGGATGATCGTCGGCGAAAACGTTCGCAATAACGATCTCGTCGTGAATCCCATTCGTGGCAAGAAACTGACCAACGTACGTGCTTCCGGTTCTGATGAGAACATGGTGCTCAAGCCACCCCGTGACATGAGCCTGGAAGCAGCTCTGGAGTATATTGAGTACGATGAGTACGTGGAAATTACTCCTAAAATCATCCGCCTGCGAAAGATTCATTTGACCGAGAATGAACGTAAGCGGAACCAGCGGACTGCGTCTGCTGAATAAGTTCGAATGGTACGCGCTGCTGTGAATCGTCCTGATTCACAGCAGCCGATCAGCGGTCCCAGGTTTTAAGCTGACCTACCAGTTCCAGCATTTCATTTCTGCGTTTCTCGAACAATCCGAACAGGGTCAAAATGCAGATTCCCAGTCCGATGCCGAATGCCCACCAGGGCCAGATGTGTCCCAGCGACTGTGAGGCATGCCAGATCATACTCACAATCGAGAGCACCAGGAAGGACGATCCCGCATAGAGGAAGGCACGTACCCGGAACATCATTCCCGCAAATACGCCAAGTACCGACAGGCTACAGAGGACCACGGGGGGCCACAAACTGTTGGCAATACCCGCGATGAACATGTCTCCGGTTGAGCTGATGTAGATCGACATCGTGGCAAAATAGCGGATCGCTGTCAGTTGTGTCGAACTGAGTTTCTCTCGATTCAAATGTGTGGCGATCAGAACTGAGAGGGCAGGGGGAATCAACCAGAGTTGAGGATGTTGGGTAAAGACCTGCCCCTGTTCCATCCAGAAAGCCCACAAGGCACCATTGCCGGCAAGTGCCGCCAGTGTCGTGTAGACGAATGACTTTCGCCATAAGCTCATCGTGACATACACAATTCCGATCAACAACAGGATCATTGAATACTCGCCCGCAATCGGTGACGGTTCATAAGATGCTGCATGAATCCAAAAACTGAGTGCCGGCAGTAAAGGCAGGAAGGTACCTGTTCTCTGCAGTGGTTCTGATAGCACATTCAAGCCGATACGATTGAAAAACTCCCCAACTCCTGCGCCTGTGAAGGCGATGGCAATCACGATATAAGGCCAGAAAGGAAGCAGGTATCCGCGGAACAGTTCGGGCATCGTCAGGTAGATGTGCAGGAACAGCAGTGCCAGTACGATCTCAGCGGCATAGACATACCACATCCGTCGTTTCAGAGAGAATTGGAACGGATCGTATTTGGGAATGGCCGCCATCAGAATCAGAGCGGCAGATAATGCAACCAGCGTCAGTGAAACAACTCCAATCTGTGTTGCTGAGAGATCCAGTGGAATTCCTGCAATTCGAAATCCCGTTTCTGTAATCAGAATGGAAAACAGAGAGAGTCCCGCAGTGACCAGAAATATACGTAAATTGATTCTCACTGCTTCCACCCAGTCGGTCGAGAGTGATTTCCATTTGACCTGGATCGCAGTCAGGATCAGGCTCAGAACGGAAACAACCTCCAGCAGACGAATCAGATGAATGAGCCAGTCAAAGTTTGTATCAAAGGGAATGAGAGCCCAGCCACCATACACAGTGCCGATGCCCACTGCCAACAGAGCCCGCTTCTTAAATTTCAGAGAGTATTCACTGAGATCACTGAAAGCGTAAAAAGCAAAGCCTGTAATCAGACTCCCCGCAACAGACCACCAGCGCAGAGCAGGGTCTGAAAATCTCAGCACACTGTGGAGTAGAGCCAGGATCGAATAGGTGGCGAGCACTGTGACTGCTGAAGGTAACCAGTGCCAGGATTGAATTGTCTGGATAGGAATACCCAGCCGATTGGTCAAATTGAGAGACACACTTCTTAATCTCCATAAGAGGCCAATGAAACAGGCATAGCAGGAGACCGCCAGGCCTGAATGTTGTGCCAGCAGACGAAGTTCTGTTTCGTTACTCAGGAACGTACCGATATAACAGATACCGATTACAAACAGTGCCTGCAGGCTGTAGCGGCTTTTGGTATCCCACAGCAAACCAGTCAGGAGGATTGTCACAGACAGTAATGCCGTCCAGCCAGCCAGATCACGAATGACGGGAATCTCTGTTTGTAACAGTAATGTTCGAGCGACAGTGATCAGGAGTGTATAGAACAGGATCACGCCGGTCAGAATTTGTGAAAGGATTTGCTGGAGAGCAGGTGATTCAACGGTCGTGACGTCCGATTCAGTGCGTTTTTTCTGATAGAGATCAATCGACAGCCAGCAACCGGAAATGACGGCAGCCGTTGTGATCATCCATTTGACCAGATCGAATACCTGTTGTGCAGAGACAGATTCTGTTTGAATATTCCAGGTGGCTGTCACGAAAAACAGAGTTCCCAGTAACGCAGATGTCAGTGATGCGTATTTGAGAATTTCTTTACGAAGACTGAATCCCATTAGAAAATAGACCAGTGTTCCAAAGCCGGCAATGATGGTCGCGGGTAGCGGTCTCAGTGCATCGGACCAGGCACCTCGAAACGCAAACAGAAACAGTGAGACGACCAGTATCTGGCTCCAGTAGAAGTGACGGTTCGTGGTTACTGTTAAATCAGCCGATTGACTGATGAGACGGTATTTCAACAGGAAGCATAGAGTGTGGATACTTCCTATGAATATCAATCCTGTTTCCATCAGGAAATTGATATTCCAGGTTGACATGTCTGAGTGCTGGCGGAATAGGATCGACGCAAATCCAATCAAAGCAAAGCTGAGAAACGTCATTCCATTGAGAAACAGACTGCTGGTGTAACGTCGTGAAAACCACCAGAGAAAACCGGTTGCCAGACCAAACGACGTCATCACGACTAGCGGAATCTGGGGAAAGAACTTCTCCCATGCCTGTTGTGGGGATGCCAGGTTCATCAGAAACGGCAGGAGATAAGGGCCGACTGTCAGGCAGAGCAGGCTGAGGGCGTGCACGCATATCAATGGCCAGTCAACGGGAGTCAATGTATGCTGTGTTTTGAATTCTGAATTGATTTTCGGTTCCAGCTTCAGCCAGCAGAGACCATACAATGAGGATGCGAGTCCGATTGAGAGAAAAGTTCGTATCCAGGCAGCTGATCCGAAAGAGGAAATCGATTCAGTAAAGCTCATGATGATTCCCGTGATGACAGCTAATGCCAGAAAATGGGAACCGATCAGCATCCAGCCACTTGATCGAAAATGAATCGCATAGAAGACAGAAACAGTAACCAGGATGAATATCGGTAAGCAGAATCCCAGCAGGGACGCAATTCTCTCCGAGAAAACGGCAGGTTGCGGATGATCCGAAAATGCAATCCAGAAACCAAAAATCTGAAAGAGAGTGAGTACCAGGAGTGGAAGGCTGCCCCCCAGGAGGCTCAGGTTACTCCATGTATTCTTGTCAGAGAGAAGACGTGGCAAATAACGTAGCCGGATGTTTTTCGCACGTAGATAATCCAGAAGGGATTCTGATTTCATAATCAGTGTCATCGAGATCAGTGCGTACACGGTCAATCCCCAGCGTAGAGCATCCGCTGTACGATTGTGTTCAATAAAGTATCCAGCAATCAGGAAAGGGATCAGGTAAGTAATCGTCAGGATTCCCAATGCGGTTCCCGAATGAAAGCGACTGTTGAGATACGGCAGACACGCCACTACCAGCAGTCCCAGGCATAACCAGCTCCAGATACTGAAAGCTTCAGCTGCATGATCAGTGTGAAAAAGGGAGTGGGACCCTTCCAGGTTGAAGTTTTTTACGGAAAAGGCAAGTGCCAGAAACAGTATGCCGAAAAACAGACCAGGCAGAGTTCGTGTCAGGCTCGATTTGGATTGACTCAGCACGCCCCCGATCAATCCCAGAATGTAGATAACAAATCCAGCGAGGACGGGAACGGCATACCGATGTGTCGTAACAAAGGGATAAGAATTGTTCAACTGATTTAGAATGGCGGGGAGCAGTGCGGCGCAGATTACAATACCTGTTGCGAGAATTGAGCTTACCAGTAATACGGGTTGCAGGTTAAATCGCGCACTGCGCGAAAGAGATCCCAGAATATTTTTTGAAAGTTTCTTCGAATGGATCACTGATCCCACCAGAATCCAGATCACCACTGCCAGGATGTGAAGTAACCAGTAGCGGGGATGAAGGCGTGCCGGGGCTTCCCACAGTTTAAAGTATTCACCGATGGCTGTCGCGACATACAGACTGCCAGCCGTTCCTGCAAACTGTGAACAGAGAAACCAGAATTCGGATTTCAGAATCAATGCAACAGTGATCCAGATCAGCATCAGCCAGTATGCATAAAATGCGTGCATCCCGGCCGGCATATGCTGCAGTAATACATAGGGGATCATGAGCAGCGACGTACACAATGAACCGATTATAATCGGCATGGTGAAGGGGTTTGATTTCACTGGAATCAAAGACCAGGCAGGGTAAGCAGGGTTTCTTCGCCGCGCCCAAAAATTGAGAGCAATTAGAAACAGCAGTCCTGTCGTTGCATGGATGAAGCAGCCCCAGACGAAAGGAGCATCCGGTAACAGTCTGAAATGAGAAAGTCCGTCTCGAATGGTTGTATTCAGGCAGAGTGCATGTTGCAGTGTCAGCAAACTGAGGAATGAGGCAATGCCGGAGAGCGACCTTCTTCGTACATGCCAGTTACCCAGCAGGCAGAATATGGTATTCAGGAGCAATGAGAGCGTTGTCCAGTTTAAATCAGTTTTAGTCACAAATCCTGCGTAGGCTGCGATCAAAGTCGAGAGGATGGAAAAACACCCTGCCGTGTAAAGAAAGTAGCGAGCATCTTCCTGTTTACCAGCTTGTTTCAGGTAGAATGCTCCTCCGGTTGTCAGAATCGTAAAGGTGGCTAACACGATTGCGCTACGTCCGAGCAGCAGTGCATCAATGAGTGCCGTCTGCGTGGTTCCTTCCCAGGTGATCGTACCAGTGAGCAGGTGAAAGCCCAGCAGTCCTGCGATCGCTGCGGAAATCAAAGCAGGTATGTGGCAGAGAGGAAACCGTCCCCGAAATGCCAGGATCGACAGGCTGAAACAATTGACGATTCCCAGTACAGTCAGGATATCAACGCGTGGCCACGAGATTGCAAAATTGATCAGGATCATCAAAGCAGAAAAGATGGCGATAGATGAGCCTGTCAAAGCCCAGTGCGGAGCATCGTCTCCATTTTTTCTGTGATGCAATACGAGTCCCAGGCAGAGCAGCAGGATTTCCATCAGGCTGAACAGGGGCGTCAGACAGGAAAAGGTTTCGAGACGGTTTGCCGCATTCCAGACCAGCAGCCAGCAGGGGGCAAGCACAGAAAAAACGGACAGGCCTCCCAGTGTTACCAGTTCTCGGGCCAGGTGATCGGTAATCGCATTCCACTTCAAAGTCTGCTTGAGGATCAGAGCCATTCCGACGATAAAACATCCCGCAGGCAGGAGTGCCAGCAGATTTGCCTGCAGGAATGAAGGATGATCTGAAGCGACGCGCGAAATAATCAGCTGTCCTGCCGATGTCCCCAGTATGATCGCCAGTAAGGGGAGCCGGCCAAAACTGACAAGGATGCGACTGGCGGAGCTGACCATCCAGCCAAAGGCAGCAAAGCCGATACTGATTGCCAATATAAAAAGTGGATCGGTTGCCGGCCGATGATCCGAGAGTCGAATCCCAGCCAGAAAGTTAAGCGGAACGAGCAGCACGGTAATCAATAACAGGCCGCGACTTGTTGATTCCAGTTTCCAGCGTTTGAATGTATACAGGCCCGCTCCATGGATGGCAGCCGTTGCCAGCAGGAAGAGCAGAGCTGGAAGATAGGGGATCTGGTTTTTGAGTGTCGACCAGAGGCTGACGACCAGGCCGATGGCACTGCCTACGATCAGCAGGCCGCTGACCAGTTCTCCCCAGCGAATATTTTTGTCTTCCATGAACGCATTCAACAGAGAACCAATGGCCTTTTTTTCTATAGGCGGTTCTGAAATGATTCTATGTTGTGGTAGTTTTTTCGCAGGGGGCTTAAAACTTTCTGGTCGAGCCTGGATCGTTGATTCATCGAGGAAATCACTCTCATCCAGAAAATCAGAAATTTCTTCAGCTGGCTGATCTGGTTGAACAGGAACGGAAGAAGAGGGCTTTGGCCTGGTTTCAGGCACAGGGGCAGTCTGTTTTGGTGCTGGAACTGGCTCAGGACGCGTTGGTGAAATGAATTCTTCAGTCGTGTAGCGGAGCAGCTTCTGAAAATCCTGTTCCGGAATCTTTCCCTCATAATAGAGACGTCGCAGATAGCGTTGTGCAATCTGTCGATCCTGGTTGAATGTGTTTTCAGGATGGGTTTCTAAAGAGGAAGCGATTCGTTCTTCATCGCTCATGGAATTCAGCAGAGAGGATGATTTAAAGAGTGCAGCGACAAAAATCCAGATACCATGTCCCACCACGGTGATGATCAGCAGGAGGATCATCAAACCAAGAAAAATACTGAGGATTGCGATACCAGACATGCCACTGCTTTCTAAAGATGATAAACATCATGAATCATCGGATTTACACATATTTAAACAGGCGTCAGGATCTCTAATATATCACTTTCGATCTTTGTAATTGTCTGAAAATATATGAAAAATGTAGCATAAGATACTGAATTGAAATGACTTATGGGTTTACAGAAATTCTGGGGATTCAATTTAGAAAACGGAGATCCTCGTACCCTCACTCAAAATGCGAACTGGTTGTGTTTTATTCATCACTTTCCCCCAGCGGCGTCTCGTTGCAGGCGTCAATTTCGTAATAGCATAAAATGAGTCGAACCAGTGGTTGCGGGCAGCCATCCCGTTCAGTTCAGGCAGATCCCAATGGGAGAGAATGGTTTTCCAGAGGCTGACTCGCTGAGAATAGCGATAGTGGATCGGATCGAATCCATACCATTCCTGCGGTGCAGATACGACTGAAATCTGGTCCTGGTCTGCCAATGCTGACAGGCTCTGATTCAAATCGCGGACTTTACTTTTGAGGTCAGCCAGTGATGCTGGATTGTTTGGGAAAAACAGACGTCGTGTCAGCTCAAATCGCAGCGAAGAGAGCCTCCCCAGACTTGCTTCCGGCAGCAGCGTGATTGTGATTTGTGTCTGATGTTCCCTGAGTTGCTGAATACAGTGTTCGACCCAGCCCAGAATTGTTTCAGCGGATTGCCCGTAAATCAGATCGTTGCCAATGTCAGTTAGTAATGCTCGAGGAGTTGTGTTGCCAGAGAGTGCAGGCCGGAATGCGTCCCAGAGTTCACAGCGGGTGATTCCGGGCAAGCCGCGATAGAGAACACGACTCCAGTTACCATAAGATCGTCCGTGTCCCATTGCCGTGTAAATATCCAGAGGAGTTTTCAGGGAAGATTGCAACAGTCGGAGGATCAGCGGGAAATCGCGTGTCAGATTACTGGCCCCAAGTAAAATGATCGGGGGGCTGTTATGAGAGATCTCTCTCGGAGCTGAAGTCATCGTTGCATGGCACCTGTCGTGTATCTTGATCTAATAAACTCAAAGTCAGGCTGTTATTTTAATCGATTCTGTCTGTTCGGATAGACCGATTATCGTTTTGGCAACGCAACTGGACTCACATGCAAGAGACGGAAGCAGACTCCTGTAGAAATAAAAAAGCGACACTGAATGAACAGTGTCGCTTCGGAAAAATCAATTTTAAGAAGTCTGACGAGGAGTTTATTCTTCGTCTGCTTCTTCAGTCTCTTCTTCTGCAGCAGAAGCAGCGAAGCTGGGGCAGACTGAACGTGCCACTGCAGAGATTTTATTCTCTTCCTGTGGTTTCATTTCGACATCGGTGTATTCTGCTTTTTCCAGAATAACATCGACGGCTTTACGTTCACGCAGTTGTGCTTCCAGGTTCTCGATCATGCCGGATTTGACCATGCGGGCCCGGATTCGGCGTGGGCTTTCACCCTGTTGCATTGCCATGTAGTAAATTTCCATGTCAATTTCAGAGGGCTGTACTTCGAGGTTTTCTGTCGTCGCGATTTTGTCGAGTACAAAGTGTTCCTTCAGAGCCTGGCGGGTTGAAGAAATCGCTTTCTGTCGCAATTCATTTTCACGAGCCTGGATGTCCTGACGGGAGAATCCAGCCTGTTGCATTTCCAGAATTTCACGACGCAGAGCGTTTTCAACCTGCTTGGAGACGAGAGTTTCGGGCAGATCCCAGTCGGCAGATTCTGTGATTTTGTCCAGAACCTGAGAACGGGTTGACTGACGCTGTTCGTAAGTCAGCTGGCGTTCCAGAATATTTTTCACTTCTTCCCGTAGCTCTTCTTCGGATTCAGCACCAATCCGTTCCAGCAGCTCTTCGTTGATTTCCGGTGTCTTGATGAACTTGACACTCTTTACTGTAAACAGAGCTTTGACTTTTTCGCCCCGCATTTCGATCTGATCTGCTTCACCGGAAACTTCTACTTCTGTTTCGCGGGTATCACCAGTCTTGACGCCAGCCATCAGCTCACCAAAGTTTGTGATCTCGGCATCACGGAGACGCAAAACAGGACGCAGTGGAACAACCAACTCGGCGATTTCACTGAGGTGTTTGCCATCGTGTTCAAATTTGATGGAAAGCTCGATGTAGTCTTCTTTTTCAGCGGCCCCTTTGCGCTCTTCCATTTCGCCGTATTGGCCGAGGAAGCGTTTCAGGTAATCATCAACGTCCTTGTCTCCGATCTCACGTGAAGGACGTTCCAGTTTCAGACCTTTGTATTCAGGAAGTTTGAAATCGGGGCGAACTTCTACTTCAAATTCGAAAGTGAATTCACCTTCTTCGGGGATTTCCAGGCTTTCCACATCAATGGTCGGCTCGTTGATTGGATCAAGATCATTGTCTTCTGCAATCAGTTCCAGGCTTTCCATCAAGACGCGTTGTTTAACCTGGTCAGAAAGCTCCTGACGAAAGCGTTTCTCGATCAACTTGGTAGGTACATGGCCTACACGGAAACCGGGGACAGTTGCCTGATCACCTAACTCCGAGACTGACTCTGAGTAAAAATGGTCAATATCAGCGCGAGGAACCGTTACGGTTACATGTTTTTTACAGGGACCAACCTCATCGATTTTGGCGGTCACGGACATCTTGTACTCGCCATCCGCTGAGACGGTTTCTTCTGTTGTTGCGAGTTCGTCAGACACGGTCCAATCCTTTTCTTTTACTTGTGTGTTGGAAACAGCAATGGGGCATTACCTAAAGTCGGCACTCAATCTGAGGGTGGCAGCAGCCAGCTGCGACGTGCATATTGGGTGATACTACTTAAAGTATGAAAAGCCCCGCATTCAATATGATGGGGGCTCGGTTTCTGTCCCTGAGATTCTGCATGCGAAAAAAAGAGCGGGTGAAGGGATTTGAACCCTCGACAGCCACGTTGGCAACGTGGTGCTCTACCACTGAGCTACACCCGCGAGTCGGCCTGTACCTGACCTTTAGTGAATATGTCACCATCGGTAGCGGTACTTGCTTCCTGTGCCTCAGATTATGTCTTGTTATCCGCTGAGGTCAAGAGTACGAGCGGAAGTAAATCGTGGATATCAGACACTTTTTTGATTTTTTGCAGTGAAACCATTTTCTCTATGGTTCATTCAAACAGACTCTGTCAATTGAATTAATTATACGGTCTTCCTGCAGGGATCACTTCAAACAGTTGGTACCCGTGTTGTTATTTCCCCACGTGTTGCATTGAGGCATCTTTGCGCTAACTGAATGCTCTTTAACGGGTTAAGTGTATTCAGCGGTCTGGTGTTCCATCCATGTTGCTTTTTTGCCTCAAACGGCTCTGCCCCGTTTCCGCTTCATTTTAGAAAATCTCTTCCTGGGTTACTTTTTTTATCTCCCTTTACAGTAACCACTTACGCTTCCGATTCTGAACAGTTTGTAAAAAAAGATTTACGGTCTGGCACCTTTGGTATTCAGCTTGCTTTACATCTCATTATCAACTTTGAAACACAAACAACTCGATGCAAACCTTTCATACCACTTTGGAGACTACCACGATGAAAAACATTATCAACCAACTGATCAACGACGAAGCCGGCTTCATTGTTTCTGCAGAACTCGTACTCATCTCCAGCATCGCTGTGCTGGCCATGATTGTCGGACTGTCTGAAGTCGCCAACAACATCAATAACGAACTGGAAGATGTCGGCAGTGCCTTCTCCAGTATCGATCAGTCTTACAAACTCAGCTACTCGCACGGTCACAAAGCCTGCACCGATGGCAGCAGCTTCCACGACTGCCCCGACTTCTGCTCAGGTCAGTGGGACGTGCAGTAATCCTTCCGCTGAATTCTTAAACAACCCCGAAACGTGCTTTCTTTCCGACGACAACCGCCTGCAGGGCTTCACCACCCCTGCAGGCTCCGAAACACCCGAAACAAAAATGAACCAATTCTCTTTCCGGAGTCCATCATCATGAAAACTATGCTGATCCGTTTAATGAACGACGAGGCCGGCTTTATAGTCTCGTCCGAGTTAGTCCTGATTTCCACCATCGCCGTGCTGGCCATGATTGTCGGGCTGAGTGAAGTCGCCCATGGCGTCAACCAGGAACTGGAAGATGTCGGGAGTGCCTTCGGGCGGATTAACCAGAGCTTCTATGTTGCAGGAGCTCACGGCCATAAAGCCTGTGTCGACGGCAGCAGTTTCCATGATCAGGCAGACTACTGCGATGGCGAGAACGATATCGTCTGCGACCGTTCTCCACGCAATGAAGGTAACAGCTACTATTACTATTAGGATGTGAAATGAGTTTCCGTGACGGAAGCAGGCTTGCATCGAGGCGGAGGTCTCCACCTCAGGCACTCTCATCGAACCGGTGAGAGTGCCTTTTTTATGTGCTTATTTGGGAAAGAAATCGGCAAGGTTCACAACGGTTTCCGTACGTGCAGAATAGTCCAAAGCATTCAGCACACGTTGGGTGTTGATTCCCAGGTCGGGCCATTGCTGTTCCAGGTGGCCTGAGCGAATGATATTACAGAAATGATCGATCATGCAGGTTTCCTGCAATGGATTTTCTGTTTCATACTTCGTGGAATTCCCCAGAGAGTCAATGACTTGAAATTGTGGTTTGGTGTTTTCCCAGGGACGCGTGAAATCGTTACAGACCAGGGAAGCTTTCGTTCCTGCCAGTTCGAACCATTTACGCATGCTGACATCAAATCCACAGTCAAAGGATGCGATGCGATCTTTACTGAACCACATGATTCCGGAAAAGTTGTAGTCCACATCATTATAGGGCCGTGCTGTTCCAAAAACTTTTTGTGGCAGTTCATTGAAAGCCCACAGGCTGGCTCCTATGCAATACCATCCCAGGTCACCAAGTGAACCACCCCCGAGGTTTCGCTGTAACCGGAGATCATTTTCCGGGACAGTGTCCCAACAGAAAGTGAACGAGGAAGTCAGGCGGCGGTGTTCTCCGAGCGCATCACTGCGGATCAGTTCCAGCATCTTTTTCGCACGCGGATGGTGATACCACATGACCCCATCCATGAGTTGTACTTCATTTTCCAGACAAACACGTCGCATTTCACGTGCCTGATTCACATTCAATGCCAGTGGTTTTTCACAGAGTACGTGTTTGCCGGCTTTTGCGGCACGGACAGTCCATTCGCCATGAAGTGATGGGGGAAGAGGAATGTAGACCGCGTCAATTTCAGGATCATGCAGCAGTGCTTCATAACTGCCTACACTGCGTTTTACCCTATGTTTCTTTGCCCAGGCAGATGCTTTTTCAGGATCGCGGCTTGCGACACAGGTTAATTCTGCATTTTCTGCTTGATGAATGGCAACGCTGATTTTCTCTGCAATACGAGCTGTACCCAGGATTCCCCAGCGCACAGTTCGGTTTGAGTCCCTCATAAGATGTGTTCCAAAGCGGTATGAAATAAGATTTATGAAAAAAAATTTGAAATCTTCAAACCAAATCGTTATTGTTGAGAGAGTGAGCAGCCTGTCTTTTTTGATTATTCAATTCTTATTTTCACGTAGAATCTGCTCAATATCACAGACTTTTCAGGTTCTGTAAAGTGATCGTCGTTCAGTTAACCTGTCAGATTTTAAGTCGCGCTCATATCACTATTCAAATTCATCGCGCTTGACGAGGCAAACACTTTTCTTGTGTGCATGCCTTGAACATATGCGTTCTAAAAATGCGTTCGCATTGAACACTATTATCAAATCACCAGCTGTGTGATGTGGTAGACAGGAGTTGAAAATGATCAAACGAATACAATTGCCAGTCGTTTTGGGAATCGTGTTGTTGCTGTGCAGCACTTCCATCGCACCCGTCAATGGCACACCTAAAAAGGGGCCTATGACAACACTGAGTCTTCATCCGGATGCACCTCAGGTGGATCTGTTTGAGGGAATAGAAAAACAGCAACTGGGTGCCCGCGTTTATCCCATGAGTGCTTACAGTTCATCCGTCTTTATTTCCAATCTGACAACAGAGCCTCTCACGGTAAAAGTTCCTGCTGCTGTTTCTTCCGTGCATATTCTGGCGCAGGCGGGACCAAATCCGGGGTTGTTGCAACCATTGCAGGGAGGTCAGCAGACTCAGGTGGGAGACAGTCAGGCTGTGGGAGGCAACCTGAATCCTGTTGGAAATAATCAGAACTTTGATTTCAATGGGTTGTTTACTATTCCACCTGAAAAAACTGTGAAATTAAAACTCAGTTCCGTTTGTCTGGAACATGGTAAACCCTGTCCCTCCAGTTTAAAAACTTACGAGCTACGGCCCATTGAATCCCAGGTTAAGGACAAAGCGCTCGTGATGGTACTGCAGAAGTACAATCCGAAACGTGATGATCTCGAAATGGTACAGGCAATTGCCTGGCATCTGAGCAGTCATCTGAGCTGGCAGGAACTAGCCAGCAAGAAGAAACATCAGACAGTGGGTGGTGGTGTTTCCTATTTCACTCCTGCGCAGTTGATTGCAGCGAAAAAAGTAGTAGAACTTGCCAGGATTGAATCCCATAAACTGGCAGCGCAGGAAACGAATTCATTTTCGGATTCGAAAGCGGATGCAGACGCGCGTCCTGTATTGACTCGAGTGCGTCAGGAGCGACGATAAAAAAAACAGGGGACTTTAAAAGTCCCCTGTCTGATTTCAATTCTGGTCAGTTTTAGATTCAGCGAGAAAGTGGTTTGAACTGCAGTCGATGTGGAGAGTCTGCGTCTTTGCCCAGTTCTTCATGTCGCTTCGCTTCGTACATTTTGTAGTTACCTTCAAACCAGCGAACCTGGCTGTCTCCTTCGAAAGCGATGATGTGCGTCGCCAGTCGATCCAGGAACCAGCGGTCGTGGCTGACGACCAGGGCACAACCCGTATAATGTTCGAGACCTTCTTCCAGGGACCGTAGTGTATCGACATCAAGATCGTTGGTCGGTTCGTCCAGTAACAGCAGGTTTCCGCCAGATCGTAGAAGTTTAGCCATATGGACCCGGTTGCGTTCTCCGCCGGACAACTCACCTACCAGTTTCTGCTGGTCAGGACCTTTGAAGTTAAATCGACCTACATAGGTACGGGCATGAATGCTCGATTTTCCTACTACCAGGTGTTCATGTCCCTGTGAAATTTCTTCGTAGACGGT
>JAGQQP010000798.1 GCA_020426085.1 Planctomycetaceae bacterium
GAAGCAAGATGCCACGTTTAACCGCCGTCAACCCCGCCACAGTCACAGGTCCCGCCAAAGCATTATTGGACGGAGTTCAGTCTCATCTGGGAATGACTCCCAACCTGATGCGAACCATGGCGCATTCCCCCGCCGTACTGGATGCTTATCTGAAATTCAGTGGCACGCTGGCTGGCGGAGTCCTCTCGGCTCAACACCGGGAACAACTTGCCCTCACCGTGGGGGAAGCAAATCAGTGTGAGTATTGTCTCTCGGCCCATTCCGCACTCGGGAAG
Source organism: Planctomycetaceae bacterium (assembly GCA_020426085.1). GTDB lineage: Bacteria > Planctomycetota > Planctomycetia > Planctomycetales > Planctomycetaceae > Gimesia. The sequence goes on from JAGQQP010000798.1 coordinate 276, forward strand.
AGAGCCGGTCTGTCTCCGGTTCAAATCCTGGAAAACCGGGCCGGTGTCGACTCTGATCCTGCAACGGCTGCTCTATTGAAGTTCGCTCGCAGCATCGTAGAAAAACGAGGTCTGGTCTCAGACCAGGATCTGCAGGACGTCCGTGATGCCGGCTTCGGCGAGGCGGAAATAGCAGAAACGGTAGCGGGTGTCTCACTCAACATATTCACCAACTACTTTAACCACCTGGCTCAGACCGAAGTCGATTTTCCAGCAGTGGAACCTCTACCCGCAGGAGTTGCCGCGGCGAATGTTGTCTGATCTATAACGGGGGACAGTTCTCTTTTTGAACTGTTCCCCTTTTGAGCGATGCAAACTTACCCCAGCGATATCGCCTTCACAGAATCCGTGAAAGCCATTCAGACACAGAAAGGTTCACGCTCACAGTATGCTCGGATGGAACAGGGGTCCGGCTGGCAGACTAAAGTGACGGAAGAACTAAAGGGATTTCTGTCGGAACTCGACATGTTTTACCTGGGAACATCCAGTCAGTCCGGACAGCCTTATATCCAATATCGCGGAGGCAGCCCCGGTTTTCTCAAGGTCCTTGATGACACGACACTCGGTTTTGCTGACTTTGCCGGCAATAGGCAGTTCATCACTCTGGGAAACCTCGCCGAAAATCCCCAGGCGTTTCTGTTTCTGATCGATTACGTCCACCGTCGTCGCGTGAAGATCTGGGGGACCGCTCGCATTGTCGAAGACGATCCGGAACTGCTCGCGCTGCTGCACGACCCGGCGTATCCTGCCCGGGCCGAGCGTGTCATTCTGATTTCTGTCACTGCCTGGGACATCAACTGTCCACAGCATATCCATCCCCGTCTGCCCCAAGCGGACGTCCTGAAACTCGTTGATCAGTTGCAGGCAGAAAACGAGCAACTCAAAAAAGAACAGGCCAGACTTCACCTGAAAATGAAATCTGGCCTGTGAAACAGTAATCCCTGGGATCAGACGAATTCAGTCGGATCAGTAGCTGTTGTCAGAAGCGTTCCCCGAACCGGTATTGGTTCCCGTTCCACTCTGCGGAGTACCGGACAGGACATCATAGCCCTTAAGAGCATTGTCGATCGCAGAGTTGTTCGAGAAGGAAGCAGTGTTCCCTCCGAAGAAACTGTCGATCGAGAAACCAGCCCCGCCATTGCTCTGGGCAGTGTTTCCGTCCAGTGTGCCTCCGAAGATCGGATCAGCAAAATCGTAACCGTTCTCCGAGTTGCCGATTGAGGTGTTGTTGGTGAATGTGCCGCTAAAGAACGGATCGTCAAAGTCAAATCCGTCTTCCTTGTTACCCTGTGCCAGGTTATCCGTGATCGTTCCGCCGTCCACATCTTCAAAGTCAAAACCGTCATCCAGGTTGTTGAGGGCCTGGTTGTTGCTGATCAGGGTTCCTACACCCACAGTATCGCCAAACTTGATCCCGTTCACACCGTTCTCACTGGCGCTGTTATTGGTAAACGTGGTATTGGTCACTTCGTCTTCAAACCAGAAACCATTCAGATTATTGTTGTTCGCCACGTTCCCGGTGATGACGGCTCCGTCAACATCTTGATCAAAGTAGAAACCCGCGTCGTTCCCATTTGCAATGTTATCAGAGAACGTTCCGCCATTGACATGACCAAAGAAAGCAAAACCGGCGTAGTCATTCTCCAGTGCCTGGTTGCCGCTGAAAGTGACTCCGTCAACGTCAGCGTCAATATCGAATCCGAAATTGTAGTTTTCACGAGCTATGTTATTTGAGATCTCGCCACCGGTGATCTGATTATAGAAGTAAAAACCGTCTTCACCGTTGTACTGGGCCGTATTCCCGGTCAGAGTCCCGCCATCGAAGTCGTC
>JAGQQP010000799.1 GCA_020426085.1 Planctomycetaceae bacterium
TGGGTATCACTTTGTGATTGGTAACGGAAACGGCATGCCCGACGGTGCGATCGAATCAACGTTCCGCTGGCTCGAACAGATGCATGGTGCTCATGCTGGAGATAACAAGTATAACCAACACGGGATCGGAATCTGTCTGGTTGGGAACTTCGAGAAAGAGCCTCCTACCGATGCACAGCTGGCAGCTGTGAAGAAACTGGTGGGAGTTCTTAAAGCGGAATACAACATTACCAGTGATCACGTTCAGGGACACCGCGATGTCAAAGCGACTGCCTGCCCGGGTAAGTACTTCCCTATGAGCGAAGTCGCTTCAGCCATTGAACTTCCCGTTTATGGTGCAACCGAACCTGCCGGACAGACTCCTGCCTCAAAAATGGAACTGGCCACCCGGAAATAAAAACCGTAACTTCCCCCACATTTAAGACTACCCCCTGATTTACTCTTCGAAAGCAGACTGACAATGGATTTTACGCAACGTCTTAAATGGATTGAACAGGTATTGAATGCAGAGCAAGCTGAGAATCTGCATTCACCAGCTGAAAATCGGTTCCTGGGAATGCAGGACCATACCGAATTACAGGTACAACTGCCCCTCAAACATATTTCAATGTTTCGACCTGAGCATTATGAACCGGGTTATGCCTATCCCCTGGTGATCTGGCTGCATACTGATGGGGGTTCCGAACACGATCTGCATCAGATTATGCCTCAAATCAGCCTGCGAAATTATCTCGGGCTCTCCTTTCGTGCGCCTGCGATCGATCCCGCAGCGCCGGAAAACGGGTATCGTTGGCCCGACAGTCATCTGTTCGCAGCTCAGTTCATGGAAAGCATTCAGAAAACAGTTCTTGAGCTGAGAAAAGTGCTGAACATCCATGAGGACCGGATCTATCTGGCGGGGACGGGAAGCGGCTGTTCGATTGCCACAAAGCTGTTACTGAAAGCTCCCCATTTTTTTGCAGGCGCTGCTTTACTGAATGGGAGTTTCAGCGATCAAGATTTCCAGAAAGCATCCGGTGCCAGTCTGAAGGGAAATCGGGTCTTACTTGACCGCCGTTCTTCAAATCCTGCAGACAGCCAACACTCTGCACAGTGGTTGAGTCGTATGTGGGAAACCACGGGGGCAGACATTCAAACAGTCAACTCTCTGAAACCGGAAGCCACTCAGGATATCGAGTTGTTCAGAATTCTGGACCGCTGGATTATGGAAGGTATATCCACAGCCTGGCTGGTTTAACGACTGAATAAACGAGTATTTATGATTCTGATACACGTGATCAGGTCGAATTACGACGATTAATCCGTTTATGCAGAAGTTTCCTGTTGTGATGCCGCTCTCCAGGCCGATGAATACAGTGGAATCCTGTTGTTTCAGGAATTCCCTCTGTTGATATTCCAAAGACAGTCCACGCTGGACTGATCACTTTATTCTACTGACTGGCAAGGAGAGAACTATGATGGTGCGGCGTCTCATGCTCGCAGGGTTGTTCCTGTTTGTGGTTGGGTTGGCCACGTCTACATTTTCGCCTTCCGATGCTATGGCGGCTGGTCGTGGACAACCAACTGACTGGAATCGTTTTTACCACTACCCCTATGTGTATTATCCCCAGAACTTCCAGCGACCACAGGGTAGTTACGATAACCTTTACTACCGCTATCCCGAAAACATGAGAATTCCAGTCTACAACAAAGACTGGCATAATTTCTATCCCAGTGATCGTCCCTATCATAAAGGCAATCACTTTTATCTGGACGTCTTTTAAGAATCACCAGCAGGCTTGTACTGGCCTGCCTGAAACAAAGGATCTCGCATAGGATCCTTTCGGGCCTCCTGAATGAATACACGCTTTTAATTTAAAAGTGTGTCTCCAATTGAGTGCTGGTTGCCAGTGTGCAACAATTCAGCCTGCGAAATCTTTCGCAGGCTTTTTTTATTTCCCCACCAGGATCCTGAAATACTCTGATTTCTGCTTTTCAGAACACCAGCTCACTTCCTAAAATCCATTCTACTTTCCACCCTGAGAACTCCTGGTTGCTGTTACCGCTTCTGGGACAGGTTGACCCGCTAGCACTCTTACAGCGTATTCCGGCTTAATCCATGTCGAATGAAAAAACCGAAGGTATTGTGATCCGACTG
>JAGQQP010000800.1 GCA_020426085.1 Planctomycetaceae bacterium
TGTGCCGGTGAAGGTCGAAGCATTCGGCTCTTCTCGTGAACCCGACATGGGCCAGTTAAATCGCCAGTCGGACGTTTCGGCCTGCAGGAATCGACCAATAAATAAACCGCCAGCAGCCGTTGATGTGTGTTCGCGGGATTGCCCGGTATAGAAATTGAATCCCCAGCGCATCACCGGGTTTCCAAGCGAAGTGAGTCCGATATCGTTGGAAATCGCATCGATCCCGACCAGCGTGCAACCGGTGGATGGATTCGTTCCACCACCCGTACCAATCGGAACGGCGGAAAGATCAAAATGAGCCCAGAAGTCGTTGGATTGAGTGACATTCCAGGCGGCTGGGGCCGGCGTGCCACCGCTCAACTGAAAATTCGCCAGCGTGATGGCTCCCGGACTGCCAACGAACCAGAATCGTCCGCCAGCGTCCGCGGATCCAAGATCTCCCTCGTTTAGCAGGAACGGATTATTCGCAACATTGCTTGTTGGATTAACGGCAAGCTCGTCACCCGAAACATCCAGCGGATCTCGCAGCAACATCACTCGACGATACAAAGCCCCCCCACGCATGAAGTAAGAAACTTCTGCACTGGCCGACGCAGCAACCTGATTGACCGACATGCTTCCATCGTCGGCATCCGGTTGATTGGGGTTATAAAGCAGCGATGTTGAGCGAGCGATTGAATTCACCTCGGCCAACTGATCGTACAACATCTTGGCCGCGCCAAAGTAGGGCGTCTGATCAGAGTTCTGCTGAAGTTGATCAGCACTGACCACGAACTGCAGGATGTCATCGATACCTGAGGATGGATTGTTGCAATTGATATACAGATAACCCCCGCGTTTACCAAAAGATCCCACAGGGATTGATGTGCTGGAGTCCTCACCCGGGTAGTACGGAACAACTTCGCGGAAGGCGCGTTTTTCGACGTCCGACTTCAGCATATTGACAACGGTGCGGGCACGCTGGTCGTTTTCAGCGATCCCTTTTTGCTTGCTGACGCTGTCTGTTGCCATGGAAAAGATGCTGGCAAACATCGTCATCATCAAAAGGACGAGCGTAACCGAGACCAGCATTTCAACCAGAGTAAAACCCTGTCGACCAGAGTGTACTCTACGGATGCAGGCTGGCGGATAAGCTGATTGTTGGCACATTGAAGAGTGCATGAAGACAGTCCCTACACAAGGCTGACAAACTAATCAGCAGTCTCTGGAAACGAACGGTAACCAGCTGGGTAAACATCCACGATTCCGGGTGGAAACATCGCACCTGCCATAGACGACATATCGCTGCCATCCATGACGCCATCAGAAGCATCGCTGCCAGCGCTGGCAACAGCATCCGACTCCAGCTCCAGGAGATAGTCATAGTTGGCCCAGAAAGAAGTCGATGGGCTCAGTAGACTTTTCTCCTGCACATTGCGCACCCGATACCACTGCGCGTTGACGCCATCGAAAATGAACTTCCCTTTGCGAATTTTTGGTTCCACACCATCAGCTCCAACCTTCACTCCCACGAATTGACTTCCGCGGATGAAGGTTGCGGGAAAGATTCGTTCATTATTGGTGTCCGCACCATCACTGAACCGAACGACGATATCAGCGCTTCGAAGAGCGCCGTCACCACGTCGGCGAACCGTTAACATCCAGCTGAAATCAGAGACTCTGCGAGCCTGAATCACCACCCGGGAAACGACGGGCGGATTGGTGATCCCGTTCGTATAAAACTCAACGGGCAAAGCGCGGAGATCAAGAACGCCGTTGCCATTAAAATCTTCCCCGGCATCCAGACCATTACTGCCATTCAGATCTTCGGACCAGGTCACGATCAGTCCCGAAACGCCCGTCAAAGGGAATGCCTGACTGAACTTGCCTGTATCATCGTACAACAGCACGCGAAAGTTCTCGGGGTCCCGGACCAGCGGAACCGTCCCGGAAAACGGCATCAGTAACTGCGATGTTGGCACAGCTGACAAGTCGGTGCCTGCAGGCATCGTCAAAGCGGTCGCTGTCACCGCATCAGGAACCCCCTGAAGAATTTCCGTCCATCCATCGCCCTGGCCAGACAAAGCCTGTGCCGCAAGCTTCAAAGCCTGAAGGTCCGCTGCAGTAGCCGTTGGCGCTGGGCCTTCAGCCGTTCGA
>JAGQQP010000801.1 GCA_020426085.1 Planctomycetaceae bacterium
ACCCCGCCCGGCAGGTGACCAGCATTTCATCTTCATGCGACAGGTATCGCCGGTACGGGTTGCCGTCCGCGTGCAGTGAAAGATGCGAGCCGGGAATCACTTTGAATGGGCTGTGCTCAGGCGTCAGATCATCCAGGTAATACAGCACCCGCACCAGGCAGGGCGAACTGGCACCCAGCCCGAAGATTTTCGAACCGTAAGGCTGCGCGTCGGTATGGATGGCGATTCCCGGATGCCCCGGCTGTGAAACCGCGTAGGTACACGACGTACAGATCAGCTCATCCCCGAACAGCCGCTCCAGAAAGGAGATCATCGCCGGCAGTGCAATCACCGAGATCGCGGTCGGCGAGTCGGTCCACTGCACACCGCTGAATCCCCGCTGATGCGCGCTGTAATCGGTTCCCTGCGTCGGCAGTCGCAGCAGCTCTGCACGGATCCCCGCGATCTGCTCTGCCGACAACAGGTCCGGCACGACGACATACCCATCCACTTCCAGCGAACGAATCTGCTGTCCTGCACTCAATGCCGCCCAGTCTGTTTCGACCCGCTTCGCAGCAGCAACTTCCTCACGCGAATTGGTGAATGATACGTCCATATTATGGCCCTTACTTCTTGGCCTGCTCTTTCACATGTTCCAGCACCGCATCAAAAAATGCCTTGTGAACATCTGCGGGAGCAGCGTGGCCCATCAGGGGTTTATTGATGATCTGCTTCTTGCCCTTCAACTGGTTATAAGCCGCGTAACAGCTCGATGGAGGACAGACCGCATCGATAAAACCTACACTCATGATCGCATCCGCTTTCGCCCGTGTGGCGAAGTTGACCGCGTCCACGTACGCTGCTGCTTCCAACTGGGTGGGATCGGGCTTTCCGTCTGCACCGGTTTCGACCAGCTTGGGCCAGCCGTTAATCCGGCCGGCGGCACGTCCTGAATGATCGCAGATCGCGGGGACCCCCGTCGCGATGAACGTCACCCGGTTATCCAGACCGCCGGCTGCCAGTGCCTGGCCGCCCCCCTGGCTGTGCCCGATCACGATCACGGTCTTCCCGTCCCACTCGGGTTGAGAAGTCAGAAAATCAATCGCCCGTACCAGACGCAGGAACATCCCGCGGAAGTAAACTTTATCGCGACTCTCGCGTCCTTCCTGCCGATACCCTTTCAGTTTGCCGTCGGCCAGCTCTTTATAATATTGAGCCGGCTTCCCGTTCGGCAGGCCATGTGCGTTGATGTCCATCGACAGCATCCCGTTGCTTGCCCCTTTGACGGCGTTGCCCAGCGCGGAACTTCGCACCCCGGCACCATGCACCCACAGAATCGCCGGCAGGCTCTTCGCTTTCGCATCCTTCGGCTTGCCGAAATATCCGGAGACCGGAGCACCGCCCAGGCAGTCCACCTGCACGTCGAATGCTTCGACTTCGGCATCCTTCTGTTTGACCGGCGTCAGCTTTGCCTTCAATGGAACTTGAGCCAGCTGTTGTTTTTGATCGGCCCAGAACTGATCAAAGTCGGCGGGAACGGGTTGACTGAGCGGGATCTTCTCCGGCGAGAACCCGGCTCCCGCAGTCCCGGTCTGATTCACCGGGGCACCCGCTTTCACAATACAACGCAGAAAACCCGGCTTGTCCGAAGTGACTTCCACCTCCGCCGGTTTGTCCCCCAGTGTCAATGTTCCCTTCGGATAGCCGGCAGCACCGCCGATGAAATTGTCGACCGTGTAACTTACTTTCTCCCCTGAGACGGGCGCGCCGTTTTTCGTCAGTGAAATCAGGAACTTCGCCGTCTCGCCTGTTTTGTAAAGTGCCTCGGGACGATCGGTCACGACTTTCAGCTCATACTTGTCCGCCGCGGATGCGAACGCAGACAGGGACAGCAGCAGTGTCAGATTCAGGCAGATCAGTAACAGTTTTTTCAGAGATCGTGGAGGCATGGTGTGTTCCTGTTTCGGGATCGTCGCGGAAGGTTGTTTCAGGTAAGTAATAATGATTCTATCAAGCCAGGCACCGAACGGAAACAAATTCAAGGGGAATTGCAACTGGTTCCTGCGACAGACCTGTTTCCTGCAGGTCTCCATTAGCCGCAGGGCATTAGCCCCGGTTGTGTCCCAATTTGCAGAAACCGCAGCAATTGCAGTATG
>JAGQQP010000802.1 GCA_020426085.1 Planctomycetaceae bacterium
GATTTCGCCTTGTTCAATGGCAAAACTGACATCGGAAACAGCATGAACTGTTTTATAGTCGCGCCTCCACAGTCCCTTGATTGAGGCAAAGACGCCCTCATTTTTCTGGTAGACTTTGTAGGTTTTTTCCAGGTTTTTGACGACAATGGCATTCATGCCCTCATCTTACGGTACCTGTCGTTGCTGGTCGAGCGACAAACCGGGCGATTCATAAAAAACGCTGGCGCAAGCGAAATATTATGCGTCAGTCGGCGTTGATCGGGAACCGTCAGCAGGCAGCAGCCCACTCTTTGCGAATCTGGCAGGCAATCAGAGGGTCACACATGGCTGCCGTCGCCAGATGGGTGGCTTTGGCACCGGCAGCCAGAAACTCCAGTACATCGCCGGCAGAACTGATGCCGCCACAGGAAATCAGATCGGGGCGGGATTGCCCGGCAGGGAGTTCAGAGATCAGTTCAGCAAACAGACGCAGCTGATTCAGTGATGCCTGTTTTGTTGCGGCACCACAAATGCCCCGCTGTTCTCCCGAGAAGAGGGGAGTTCCCTGATCATCGAGAACCGTGGTCGCCACACTGTTGGTCATGACGATGCCATCAGCGAAGGGGAGCACAGCCTGGAGAAACGCATGCGCGTCCGCTTTTTGTGACAGGTGGCCAATTTTGATCAGATAGGGAACCGTTCCTGCAACTGCTTTGACGCGACGGGCCACGAGTGTTGCGGCCTCGGGCTGCTGGTAAAGCTGGCCATCGCGTGTGCAGACATTCGGGCAGGAGAAATTGGTTTCGACACAGTCGGCACCACTTTCGATGGCCCACTTCGCACAACGTGCATAATCATCGGCCAGGTCTTCCAGTGACCAGTCGGGTTGCAGGCTGCCGACGACGGAGACAGAGAGTAGTTTTTCACTCGGCAACTGCTTGCGGGTCTGTTCAACATCGCGACGCCAGAGATCAGGGTCAGCGGATGGCATGCCAAAAGAGACTGCCCAGCTCCCCTGCATTTCTGCTGACAACTTCACGGCGGTTTCACTCCCATCGAGAGAGGATGTCTGCACCGGTTGCAGATTGGGCAGGGGATAGCAGGCACGGGATGAGGAGCGTACGGTTTTGTAGGTCAGCACATCAAAGCCGAGGCTGGCATAATACAGGACCCATTTTCCATTTAATAAAGGACCAGCGGGGATTCCCAGCGGAGAAGGGACAGGCAGGCCGCAAAATGACCACGAGCCCGGGAATGAGGAGATTTCCTGAGCGATGGGGGCAGGAGCATGCTCGTAGTTCCACTCGTACGTCTGTTGTGGATTGTAGCGGGGGAGATCATGTGCGTTTGGCATAGTGGAACCTGAGTCGCAATTATGGAAGCAGAATTCAGTTCTGATTATAGCCTAACCGAGTATTCTGGTTCTACATACTGCCGGTCCGCTATGGGCGGTAAGAGGAAAGGGAAATAAATAAACTCCGGCCTCTGAAATCAGAGACCGGAGTTAAGGGGGAATCAGTTTGTTGTTGAAGCAGGATTAACGCTGAACGGTATTCATGTTCTTGAGCACGTTCATGTAATCGACAGTGATATTCAGGATTTCATCGTTGTAGTAATCCTTTTTGAAGATATCCTTGTCGGCTGCGTCTTTCTTTTCTTCTTCCTTTTTCTTTTCTTCCTTCTCTTTGTCGGTATTCAGTTCTTTGCGTCGAACTGCTTCATTCAAAGAGATGGTTTTCTGATTTTTCTTCTGCAGATATTTGTCGATTTCTTCTTGAGTTTCTTTGAAATCCTTGTCTGCAACAATTCGTTTTGAGCTGGACTGTTTCAACTGATCCAGAATCTGTGGATTCACCAGACCGACAGGAGCGAACTGAGCTACTTCTGTCTGGTCAAATTCCATGGCATCGTCCAGGAAGGATTCACCCAGGTCCATATTGTCAATCAGTGAAGGGAGTACAATGTCAGAGCGAACGCCCCGGTTCTGAGTACTGTCACCGTTGACGCGGTAGAACTGGTTAATGGTCAGTTTCAGTGCACCCAGGTCCTGACCTCGCAGGAAGGAGAACATCTGGTTGCTGACGGGCATCACATTCTGCACGGTGCCTTTACCGTGAGTCGTAGTATCGCCGATGATCAGACCGCGTTTGTAG
>JAGQQP010000803.1 GCA_020426085.1 Planctomycetaceae bacterium
TTCTTGAAGTGCGTTGATCTGAATGGGATAAATAACCGATTCCAGTCTACCAACTCGATCACAACAAGGGGTAACGAAAACTGGAAAACTTTCCTGAGGTTTTCTGCTGTTTTCCTGAAAGCAGACGGGGTATTTTTCTACCACGAAAGGACTCGAAAACTCACGAAAACTCAAAAATCGGGTGGGCCCGAATGCAATTCGGGCCGAGCGGAGCGAGCAGGAGGTGGCAGCACCCGTGTTCCCTCATGAGCTGTACGTTGTTGGACACGGTTTCTGCAAATTGAGAGACAACCGGAGCTAACGCTCTGCGGCTAATGGGGAATGTTCCACGGTGGATTACACTGACGCCACCCAATTTTACTTTCGTGTGGTTTCGTGTTTTTCGTGGTAGAAAAAACAGTCGCAACGAATCCTACTTCTTCTTAATCGTCAGCCACAGGTAAGGCAGTTCGAGATCCGGTTTGGGGCGATCGGTATTGCGTTTGGGGCTGATGCCTTTGATCACGGCGGTCGGCGTGTGGACTTTCGTTTTGTCTTTCAGGCTGACCCCTTTGATCTCCAGCGGGCCCTGGAAGACCACGTCCGCCTTGGCTTCCAGCTTCAGCTTGACCGATTTCTCGGTCTTCTCTTTCAACTTGGAAACCACGGGCTCACACGTCACACCTTCAGGCAGACCAGCCACGCTGATCTCAATCTCATCGCTGAATCGCGGACTCTGGCGATCCACTTTAACTTCGATTTCCAGCGGCTTGTCGCCGGCGGTCAGCGTGTATTGTTCTTCGGTGGTCTGCAGCGAAAAGTCGGCTTCGGTAGGGAGAATTGACAGCAGGTAGACATAACGAAAGCCGCCATACTCAAAACGGTCGGTCACTTCCAGTCGGTATTCGCCATCCGCGGGAACGCCGAATTCGAGTTGTGCGTCATAATAATTGCGGCGGGGATCATCGACTTCTTTCAGCAGTTTTCCATTCGCATCGAACAGCTTGATGTAAGCATCCAGGGGATAGCCCAGCATGTGTGTATCCACTTTAAACGTCAGCTTGTCCCCTTTTTTGGCTGCGAAGCGATAAACGTCGATCTCTTTTGGCTCGGCAATTTTACCGGTGACGGTCGTCGGTAACGTCAGCAGTTGTCCCTTGTCCGCCTGACTCTCTTTCGTTTCCAGCACAACCGGAGTCGTACTCAACGGAATCGTCAACCAGTTACCCAGTTGAGGATGACTGAGCAGCGCCTGCGTTTTTGACTCGGTAATTGTGGGCTGCAGCGTTTTCAAATCTTCAGGCAGATTCCAGCCGTCCAGAGCCACAGGTGACGTGGAAGACGGATACCAGGCAAGCGGCAGACTGTGATCGATGAACGGACCTGTCGTCAGCGTCAGACGATAAATATAAGAGGCAGCGCCGGCAAAGCGAATTGTACTGTTCGGGTCCGCGGGAAAGGCAAACGTGCGCACATAATAAGTGCCGTCTTCCGGCGCGGTGAAGACAATCCGCGGGTCATACCAGAGGGTATCTTCCATCTGCTCCAGTACAGTCCCGCGATGATTCAACACCTGCAGCAGGGCATCCATGGGCGACCCCAGCTGTTCGTTCGCGGTCTGCGACGCAATCAGGGTCTGACCCTTTTTCAGTTTCACCTGAAAGGTGTCAACATCACCACTCTTGGCCAGTACGCCATTAATGGTCACCGGCAGTTCGCACTTCTGGGCATGTTCCAGATCTTCATTCGGTTCCGCTTCGGCCTGCTCGGGGAGCGTGCCTACGACGAACGGGCGAATTGCAGAAGCTCCTTCCGCATTGTGAAATCGCAGCCAGTACAAACCGGGTTTGGCAGTCGCGTCGATCTGAACGGTAAACTGCTTTTCCTTACCCTTCTCCGGTTTCTCCGGAATCGTAACTGTCAAACCGGGAGCCGACGTCCAGACCGAAACGGGCGCGTTGCCCAGTGTTTTATCAACACTGACGTCCACCTTCTGCCCCACCTGTCCGCCAGCGGGGTTCAGATAGTTCACGCTCGGCGGTGCACTCTGCGCTTCTGTAAAGAGGCTGAGAACCAATGTAAACGAGACAACAGCGGGCAGAATCCGAGCGGTAGAAAACATCGGTAAACTCATTCTCAGTCAGACG
>JAGQQP010000804.1 GCA_020426085.1 Planctomycetaceae bacterium
CCGACTTCTTCTTCGCCTTCAATCACAAAGACCACGTTGACCGGCAGCTCGCCGTGTGTTTTCATCCAGGCTTCAACCGACTTGATGTGGGTATACATCTGCCCTTTGTCGTCAGTCGCTCCCCGGGCATAGATGTGGCCGTCACGAATATCCGGTTCAAACGGGGGGGTTGTCCATTGATCCAGCGGATCGGGGGGCTGCACATCATAATGGCCGTAAACCAGTACGGTTGGTTTTCCGGCAGCTTTTTTCCAGGAACCATATACAATCGGATGCCCGGCCGTTTCCACCAGGCGGCTTTCGATGCCCGCGGATTCCAGTTGTTTCAGCACGAACTCGGCGCCGCGCCGCGTTTCTGCCTTCAATGTTGAATCGGCACTGACACTGGGGATTTTCAAAAATTCGATCAGCTCACTGACAGCCTGATCCTGATGTTGCTCTAAATAACTGCGAACTTGCTCAACCATTGTTTTCCTGTAACCTTGATCCTGCTAAGTTATGATATCATTGAAGGTGAGAGAGACTCTGCGAATGACGTTGTGAACTTTGAGTATAAGTCCCCGTGGATCATTTGAGTATAGAAGTCATCCATGAAAACAGTAGATGTCGCAATAATTGGAGGGGGAATCATTGGCCTGGCAACAGGCTGGCAGATCAGCCGACGGTTCCCGCAGCTGTCGATTCTGATCCTTGAGAAAGAAAGTCAGGTCGCCCAGCACCAGACCGGCCATAATTCGGGGGTACTGCATTCCGGCATCTATTACAAACCGGGGTCCCTCCGCGCCATCAACTGTCGCGAGGGAAAACGCGCGATGGAAGCATTCTGTGATGCAGAAGAAATTCCCTGGGATCAATGTGGTAAAGTCATCGTAGCGGTCGACGAACGGGAATTTCCTGCCCTGGATCGCATCTTTGAACGGGGGCAACAGAACGGTGTCACCTGTGAAATGATCGGTGAGGAACGCGTTAAAGAACTGGAGCCGCACGTGGCCGGTATTCGAGGCATCCATGTCCCGGAGACCGGGATCGTCGATTATAAGCAGGTCTCCGCCCGACTGGCGGAGCGCATCCAGGAGAAAGACAATCAGATTCTGACCGGTGCCGAGGTCACAGGCATCCAGCATCACGCCGATTCAATTACCGTCAAAACCAGACAGGGGGATTTTACCGCGAAGCAGGTCATCAATTGTGGCGGGTTATTCAGTGATCGCGTGGCCCGTATGGGTGGTTCGAAACCGGAATCCAAAATTGTTCCCTTTCGTGGCGAATACTATGTGCTCAAACCACAGGCGGAACATCTCTGCAAAGCGTTGATTTACCCGGTACCCAATCCCGAGTTTCCGTTTCTTGGCGTGCATTTCACCCGGATGGTGCATGGCGGAGTGGAGTGTGGCCCCAACGCGGTGCTGGCACTGGCACGAGAGGGATACACGTGGACGACCATCAGTCCTCGCGATCTGCTGGAATCTGTGACGTACATCGGCTTTCTCAGGCTGGCTGCTCGATACTGGAGAACCGGACTGAGTGAAATCCGCCGGTCTCTTTCCCGGCATGCATTTGTCCAGGCGCTGCAGACTCTTGTACCGGAAATCCGCGACGATCAGCTGGAGCCTGCTCCGGCCGGAGTTCGTGCGCAGGCCCTGGGCACTGATGGTCGTCTGGTGGATGACTTTATGATTCTGCGACACCAACGCGTGCTGAACGTCTGCAATGCCCCTTCACCGGCTGCTACCGCATCGTTGAACATTGGCAGACACGTCGCTGAACAGCTGCTTCAGGCCGCAAAGTAGATGGACAAAGTGTGCCGTCTATTTCAGCAGCGACTGCAGTCGTTCACGCGCCTGAGAATGGTTGGGGACCAGGGACAGCGTTTCCTGGTAGTGCCGTCGCGCATCGAACTCTCGGCCAAGCTGTTCAAGTGCCAGCCCCGAGTTGAAGTGGGCTGAACTGAACTTCGGGTTGATCTGCAGAGATGCCTGATAATACTTCAGTGCCTGCTCGAGTTTTCCCTGTTTCGCCTTGACCAGACCCAGATTATTCAGCACCACTTCAGACTGTGGCTGGAGCTTTGCCGCCGCCGCGAGATGTGTTTCGGCAGTCGACAGATCGCCCCGTGAGGCCA
>JAGQQP010000805.1 GCA_020426085.1 Planctomycetaceae bacterium
CCTGGCGCACCACTGAAAAAGAACTTGAGCTCCCCTGCTTTGTCGACCCGGAGTCTCGATTGACGCTGAAAGGTGACAGTTACCGTTTAAGACAAGTCCTGGTCAACCTGGTTGGCAACGCGATTAAATTTACAGATTCTGGTGAAGTCGTGGTCCGCACCAGAACGGTTTCGCGCGATCAGGGAAAGATCAGAATTCACTTTTCAGTAACAGACACAGGGATCGGAATTTCCGAGTCCAAACTCAATCGACTGTTCCAGTCCTTTTCACAGGTCGATGCCTCTACGACTCGAAATTATGGTGGGACGGGACTCGGCCTGGTCATCTCTCAGAATCTGGTGGAACTGATGGGGGGCAGTATTGGAATCGAAAGCCAGGAAGGAATTGGTTCCACTTTCTGGTTTGAAATCCCCTTTGAAATCTCTCCATCCAGTTCAACATCACAGCTGGCAAACACTCAGCTAGTCAATAAACGTGCTTTGATTGTCGATGACAATCAGACCAGCCGCAAAATCCTGTCTGACTACATGCAGGAATGGGGACTGAAAACAGTGGCGACAGCATCGGTTGTCGAAGCAAAAACAGCCATTCAGGAAGCCTGTCATCAAAACCAACCTTTCGATATCGTCGTGACCGACTTTGAAATGCCTGACCAGAATGGTCTGGAAACCGGTCGTGCATTGAAAGATTCAGAAATCCCTGTGATTCTGCTGACAAGCTCTCCTGATACCCAGTTAGATCCAATCGATCTGCAGGAATGCCAGATTACACTCACCATGAGAAAGCCGGTCCAGCGCCATAAATTATTGGAAAGCGTGTACCATCTGCTGACCAGTCAACATGATGAAGACATCATTAACACTTCAGACTCTAAGGGACAAAGACAGGTATGCTCTCAAACCACTCGCATCCTGCTGGCAGAAGACAACAGAATCAACCAACTGTACGTGACGGAACTGATCAAACAAATGGGCTGTCACTGCGACACAGCTCTGAACGGCCAGGAAGCAATCGATGCGGTACTGCAGAATCATTACGATCTGGTACTGATGGACTGCCAGATGCCTGGACTGGATGGGTTGGAAGCAACGCGACGAATTCGAGAACTGGAAAAACTGGGCCTGTTAAAGAACAAACTCCCCATCGTGGCCCTCACAGCAAACGCAATTAAAGGTGACCGAGAAAGATGCCTGGAAGCAGGGATGAATGAATATTTGAGTAAGCCCGTTCAAAGGGATCAGATTACATTCGTAATGGAACAATTCCTGAATGAGTATCAATCAGAAGAATCGAAACCGCATTCAGGTCACATCAGCAGTAGCGGAGAAACAGATCAACCTGCCATCGATAGTACCGCCTTAATGAATTTCTGCAGTGGCAATATGGAATTAATCAATTCCCTGCTGGATGAACTGGAGTCATCGGGAACAGAACGCATCACACAAATCCAGAAATCAGCAAACACGTCTGACGCCAGAGGTGTAGCAGAAGCAGCGCACTCTTTGAAAGGAGCCTCCAGTATCCTGTGCGCGAAAAAACTCAAGGAGCTTTCCAGCGCGATCGAACAGGCGGGAGAAGCGGCCGAACTGACAGAGATCACCATTCTGATCGAGGAAGTCGCCGAGGAAATGCAGCGATGTCTTGACGATCTCCCTCGTCTCAGAGAAGAAATCTATTCCATGAATTCAGATTCATCAGAATGACGATAATTCTCTTGCTGGCGTAACTGAGTTTGTTGTGTCAGTAGACTGCGGCTCCAGTAGATAATGCGAAACATACCATTCGGTCCCTTGTCGATAACCAAAAAGTTCCGCTACGGCCATAAAGAATAACCGCCAGCGGATCAGCCAGCGTGCTGCCTGTTTTTTTCCATAGGTAGCAGTCAGGAGAGGCAGGATCGTTTTTCGCTGCTGATCCAGTCGTGACAGCCATGCTTCGGCCGTTTTCTGATAATGTTGACCTCCCCAGCGCCATTGCTTTGTCACACGCATCTGTTTTGAATACTGAGCTAACAGTTGATCACAGGGCATAATTCCACCGGAGAAGAAATGGCGGGCCATCCAGTCATCGGCGTTTTGATCACTGAATTCATACGCAATCTCACGATGGCAGAAAATGTGA
>JAGQQP010000806.1 GCA_020426085.1 Planctomycetaceae bacterium
TACGCCAGCGCTGAGCGCATTGAGATTGAGATCAATGTACTCAACTGATTTACGCTCGACGGGTTGTGGGTACCGACCGAGCAAGAAGTTGATGCGGTTTTCCGCTTCCACAATCTGTTGCACGATGATCAGTTTCTCACTTTGATTCTTACGTACTTCAGCTTGGAAACGCTGTACGGCTAACTCAGTGCCTTCCGCCGCAGCCTTCATCGCTTCGGCCGCCTTGAGACTCGCCTCCTGGATGGCGATCGTTTTATCCAGGGTCATCAACCGGTTGTCGAGAGCGAGAAGTTCATAGTAATTCTCAGCAACTTCGGCCACCATCCGCGTTACCACGTAGTTTCGTCCATCACGCGTGCCCAGGTACCTCAGGCAAGCTGCATCTCTGGCATTGCGAAGCTTTCTCCAGATGTCGATTTCCCAGGAAATATCGGCTGCGAGCAGGAAATTGGGCAGTGGTTCAGGAAACCCTTTTCCGGGAGCAATCTGTAATTGATCTTCAACGGCACCAGCGCGGGTATAGCGACCGGGTTTATCGATATCTGCACCAGCCCGCAAATTGAGAAAAGGCAGGTATGACCCTGTCCATGCGTAGGCTTCGTTGTTGGCAATATCAATGTCCTGAGCCAGGATTTTCAGTTCCTGGTTATCAACCATCGCCTGATCAATCAGCCCTGAAAGCATGGGGTCATCGAACAGGACCGCAAAATCGAGTTCTGCTGAGTTGGTTTCGTCATAACTACCGTTGAAGGTGTCCGGCATTCCCGGACCTTCATCTGCGTCTTGAAGACAGGGAATCCTACAGGCTGTAAGAGAAAGCATGAGAGACGAAACGACTGTTGGCCAGAGAGCGAGCCTCTTAAGTTTCGAAGTGGTAGATCTATCTGAAAGGTTCATCTGCCTAGTCCTTGACATCGTGACCAGTACTCTAAGTCCTGGTTAATAACCACATCCGTGTGGATATAAAGTGTGGATTGTCAGTCGCTGATCTTTAATTGGCGGCAGATCCAGATGCATGTAGAGACAATCACCGTTAGTTCTTTCTTCGACCTGTGATGTGTCTCAACTTAATTGTTTTCATGGTAAGTTAGAATTATACAGGGGATAGAGAACTCGAGAAAAATGAACAACTGGACAACACTGAGTCATTCAGGAGAAAGGGGGGAACATCCTTAAAAAAGGATTTTACTTCGCAAACGAAGGATTGACGGTGCCTGAACCGATTTTGATCGATTCAGGCACCGAGTCCCCTTGCGGATTATGTATTGCGTTCGAACAGCTCACTCAGTGGTTCATCATGTTCGTCCCTGATCAGTTTCTTCCCGTCAGCCATCTTGCCGAACAGGTAGTAAAGACCGGGAATGACCAGGACTCCGATCAAAGTCCCCATAAGCATCCCACCGACTGCCGTAGAACCAATCGTACGGTTTCCAATCGCACCAGGACCGGTGGCACGGACCAGCGGAATCAGACCGGCGATAAACGCGAAAGAGGTCATGACAATCGGACGGAATCGTAAGTTACCCCCTTCAATGGCAGCATCTTTGATACTCAAGCCTTCGTGTCGACGCTGAACGGCGAATTCAATAATCAAAATCGCATTCTTACCAAGCAGACCGACCAGCATGACCAGACCAATCTGACAATAAACGTCGTTCGCCAGCCCCATCCCTTTCAGGAACAGAAATGATCCAAACAGCCCCACGGGTAACGAGACGATCACCGCGAGCGGCAGGAGGAAACTCTCATATTGTCCTACCAGCACCAGATACACAAACACAACAACAATGGCAAAGATGTAAATCGCTGTATTTCCCTTGTTTGCCTCGTCATACGCGAGTCCCTGCCAGCCGATGCCGTAACCATGGGGGAGTGTCTGTTCGGCAACTTCCTTAATCGCATTGATGGCCTGACCACTACTGTAGCCTGTTGCCGGAGCCCCCTGGATGATCGCGGTTGTATACAGGTTATAGCGGTTAATTTCATTCATCCCCTGCATCTTCTTGATCTTCATAAACGAAGAGTAAGGTACCATTTCCCCATCCTCGTTTTTGACGAACATGTTTTCCAGGTCTTCCGGGTACCGCCGAAACTCGGGAGCTGACTGCACGTA
>JAGQQP010000807.1 GCA_020426085.1 Planctomycetaceae bacterium
CAATGCGAAAGGCTTTGATGAATATTACGGCTTCACTTCCGGTCACTGGGGACATTACTTCAGTCCCATGCTGGATCACAATGGCACTTTTGTAAAAGGAAACGGTTACATCACCGATGACCTCACCGATAAAGCCATGGCGTTCATAGAACAGCAGGTCCAGAATCACAAACCGTTTTTCGCGTATCTCCCCTACTGCACCCCCCACTCTCCCATGCAGGTGCCCGATCAATACTGGGATCGCTTCAAAGACAAACAACTTAAACTGCATAATCGGGAACCAGACAAAGAACAGCCCGATCACCTCCGCGCCGCCCTCGCCATGTGTGAGAATGTGGACTGGAATGTGGGACGCGTCCTGAAAAAGCTCAACAGTCTCGGCATCACCGATGATACCATCGTGATCTATTTCTCCGATAACGGCCCGAACGGGGTTCGCTGGAACGACGATATGAGAGGCAAAAAAGGTTCGCTCGATGAAGGGGGCGTCCGCTCTCCCTTCGTCATCCGCTGGCCCGGTCATCTGCCCGCCGGACAGCAGGTCAATCAGATCGCTGGAGCCATCGACCTGCTTCCTACATTGACTGATCTGGCTGGCATCCCGCGTCCCGAACACAAGCCCATCGACGGCGTCAGCCTCAAACCGTTAATGATGAACTCAAAAGCCGACTGGCCGGAGCGCATGATTTTCTCCAGCCTGCGCAATCGCGTCAGCGTCCGCACCAATCAGTATCGACTGTCGCATAAAGATGAGCTGTATGACATGCACGCCGATCCCGGTCAGCGAAAAAACATCGCGAAGCAGAAACCCGAAATCACTGCGCAGCTCAAGCAGGCAGTCGCAGACTGGAAACAGTCCGTCTGGCCCAACGGTTACCAGGCCGACAACCGTCCCTTCCTGATCGGCTATGATGGCGCACGCTCCACACAGCTGCCGGCCCGCGACGCTGTCTCGCATGGTGACATCAAACGCTCCTCCCGGCACCCGAACTGTTCCTATTTTTATCACTGGACCAACACGAGTGACAGCATCACCTGGAATGCAGAAGTCGACCAGGCCGGCGTCTATGAAGCAATCCTGTATTACACCTGCCCCCAGGCAGACATCGGTTCGACCGTGGAACTGAGTTTTAATGGCAGCAAACTAGAGGGAAAGATTACGCAACCCCACGATCCGCCCCTGGTAGGCGAAGCACAGGACCGCGCCGTTCGCTCCGAGTCGTTCGTCAAAGATTTCATCCCTATGACACTGGGAAAGATCACCCTGCCCCAGGGAACCGGACAACTCACATTGCAGGCACTGGAAATTCCCGGCAGCCAGGTCATGGACTTTCGACTGCTGATTCTCAACCGGATCGAGTAAATATCAGCTCGATGAGACCGGGGAAGGTAACATTTGCTGCCCCTGATGATTCAGTACAGACCGCGATTCCACAACAATAATTAACTCCCTTCACAAACCTGCTGAACAGACTGTGAACCAGCCGAAAACGTCCTGTTTTGACTGGTATCATCCCCACGGTCTGGTCATAATGGATCGTGATTATCGATTTTATGCTTCTGTGATACTGTTCTCTTTCAGGAATGGTGTCTTTTAGTCTCACTGACACAATTAATGAAGAAGCCCAGCGATGATCTATCCCACTATAGCCCTCGATTCCTGCATCGACTGGCAGGTCAATGATGTGAAATGTCAGTCACTTTTTTATTCCTGATAACCCGATGGATACGTTATGAAACGACTCTCTACACTCTCTGCGATCTGTCTCGCATTACTGGTAACTGCAACCTCATACGCCGAAGAGGAAAAAGGCTTCAAACCTCTCTTCAACGGTAAGAACCTCAATGGCTGGGTTCAGAATGGTGGTAAAGCGGAATACAATATCGTTGACGGTACTATCGTAGGTACCTCAGTTCCGAAAACGCCGAACAGTTTTCTCTGTACCAAAAAAATGTACGACGACTTCGAACTGCAGGTGGACTTCAAAGTCGACCCGCTGTTGAACTCGGGGATCCAGATCCGCAGTAATGTCTACGATGAAGACAAAGTCCTCGAAACCAAAGACGCAGACGGCAAAGAAAAGAAAATCAAAATTCCCGCCGGTCGCGTACA
>JAGQQP010000080.1 GCA_020426085.1 Planctomycetaceae bacterium
CAGCGGGCCGAAGCAAATTCGGACTCCCGTGGATGCCTTCATCACCCGAATGTGGCAGCAACAGAAAATCAAGCCAGCAGAAGAAGCGGACAAAGCAACGCTGATCCGAAGACTGTCACTCGATCTGATCGGTCTGCCTCCCACGCTGGCGGAAGTTGAAGCATTTGAAAACGATACCGATCCGCGGGCCTACGAAAAGCTGGTGGAGCGTCTGCTGGCTTCTCCTCATTACGGCGAACGCTGGGCACGGTACTGGTTGGATCTGACACGCTGGGCCGAGAGTCACGGGTATCAGCACGATCTGCCTCGACCTTTTGCGTGGCGGTATCGGGATTATGTGATCGAGAGTTTCAATGCAGACAAGCCTTATGATGTGTTCCTCAAGGAGCAACTGGCGGGGGATGAACTGACGCCTTATGCAGATGAGCATGTGATTGCGACCGGCTTTCTGGCGTCGGCCCGGATCAGCGGTAACAATATGGACAAGGCGGCGCAGCGGAACGACGTGCTGGTGGACATTGTGAATGTGACGAGCAGTGCGCTGCTGGGGCTGACGCTGGAATGTGCGCAGTGCCATAATCATAAGTTCGATCCCTTGACGCAGCGGGATTACTATCGGTTACAGGGTTTCTTTGTGAATGGCCAGCTGGGGAACCTGTCGTTACAGGGAGAAGATCTGCCTAACCCGACCGATCTGAAATCGTGGATGACCAAAGGGACGTTTGATTTTTATCAGCGCGAAGCCAAGAAACTGATCAACAGAAAACGGTTTTCTCATACGACACAGCCACACACGTGGGGTTATTTTTCTCCGTTGACGGGGCACGATAAAATCGAACGGTTGCCTGTCGTGAACCGAGATCCGATTCCCTATTCTGCGGAACGGTTGAAGCAGACGAAGTCGCAGATTCTGATTCGCGGCGATGTGCATAAGCCAGGACTGGAAGTCGGAAAAGGCTGGCCTGCCGTTCTGGGGGTGACGAACGTCGATGCGGAGAAACTCTCGCGGACGGCGCTGGCAGAGTGGATGAGCGATCGCAAGAATCCGCTGGTCTCACGTGTCTGGGTGAACCGATTGTGGCAGTATCACTTCGGGCGGGGGCTGGTTTCAACGCCCAGTGACTTCGGCGTGCAGGGAGAACCGCCTTCACATCCGGAACTGCTGGACTGGCTGGCGATGGAACTGATGGAAGAGGGCTGGAGTACCAAGCATATTCATCGGCTGATTGTTCTGTCAGCAGCGTATCGTCAGTCGCGTACTTTTGATGAAACGAACTTCAGGAAAGACCCGGAGAATCAATATCTATGGAGCTGGCCGCGACGTCGACTGGAAGCAGAGGCGATTCGCGACTCAATTCTGTGTGCGACGGGGGAATTGAAACAGGAGCTGGGCGGACCGAGTGTTCCACAAGAGCGGGAAGAAGAAAATCTCAGACGCACCATCTATCTGTTTCAACGAAGAAGCGAGATGCCGTCAGTGATGGCGATGTTTGATGCGCCGGACAGTATTACCAGCTGTTCGCGCCGGCAGGTTTCGACGGTGGCACTGCAGCCTTTATTCATGTTGAACAGCCAGTTCATGGATCGGCGGGCACAGGTACTCGCGAAAAAGATTATGGAAGCGTCGAGCGATGATGCTGATTTGCAGGTGGAGACCGCGTTTTTGAGAGTTCTCGGTCGTAAGCCAAATGCGGAAGAACAGGGGCGGTCTGTGTCCCTGCTACAGAGTGGTTCAGGCGAAGAGGCGGAGCGGCGGTTGTCGATGTTGTGCCATGCGTTACTGAATCTGAATGAGTTTATTTATATCCCTTAAATCAGAGGGTCTGCATGTTGTTTGAAGTCAATCAGAAAAACGGTTTTACGTTCCCGCAGTGCAGTCGGCGATCCATGCTGAAAGAGAGTGTACTGGGCTTTGGTGCGGTCGGCCTGATGTCATTACTGGCTGAAGAGGGACTACTGTGTGCCGACGATGGCTCACCGATGCACACTGTTCAAAGTCATTTTCCAGCGACAGCAAAAAGCGTGATCTTTCTGTTCATGTCGGGCGGGCCGAGCCAGGTGGATACGTTTGATCCCAAGCCTCTGCTGACGAAGCTGGAAGGGCAGGCGGTGCCTGATGACATTGCAGCCCGGGTTCCGAATATTCCGCGGGCCGGTCTGGGTTCCAAACTGATGGCGTCTCCTTTTACGTTTCAGCAATACGGGGAGAGCGGGATTCCGGTGTCGAACCTGTTTCCGGCGACAGCGGAGATGGTAGATGAGCTGTGTCTGCTGCGATCGGTCAATCATCGTGTGCCCGTGCATGGGCCGGGGGAATGCATTGCGCTGACTGGTTCGGCAGTCGGAGACCGACCCAGTCTGGGAGCTTGGATGACGTATGGCCTGGGGAGTGAAAGCCGTGACCTGCCCGCTTTTATTTCCCTGCTGTCAAACAGTACCGGCCCGGCTCCACAGACTCCCGGCTGGGGGGCCGGCTTTCTGCCTTCCCGGTATCAGGGGACTCTGGTGGATGGGAAACGGGGCATTCCCTATACCAAAATGCCGGCCGGCTATTCGAATGAGAACCGCCGCGAACAGTTGGATTTCATCAAGTGGATGAACGAGAAGCATCTGAATCAGCTGGGTGAGGATTCGGAGCTGGAAGCGCGGATTGCTTCGTATGAACTGGGATTTCGTCTGCAGACTTCAGCACCGGAAGTTTTCGACCTCGAAAGTGAAACGGCGGAGACCGCGAAATTGTATGGCCTGGATGACAAGCCAACCGCAGAGTTCGGCAGGCATTGTCTGATTGCTCGAAGGCTGGTTGAGCGCGGCGTGCGGGTGGTGCAGCTGCGAAACGGAGGCTGGGACGCGCATGGTTCTCTGAAAGGGAACCATGTGAAACAGGCGCGGGCCACGGATGTGCCGATTGCGGGATTACTCAGAGATCTGAAGCAGCGGGGACTGCTGGATGAAACGCTGGTGATCTGGGGAGGTGAGTTTGGACGCACGCCTACCACGGAAGGGAATGTGACGGGAGATCGTCGGGGCCGCGATCATCTGCCGACGACGTATTGCATGTGGATGGCCGGTGGTGGCGTACAGGGGGGACAGATTATCGGTCAGACGGATGAGCTGGGATATACACCGGTGGAACGTCCGGTTTCCCCTGCAGATCTGCATGCGACGCTGTTACACGCGCTGGGGCTCGATCAGCACAAGCTGTTTTATCGGCATAACAACCGGAAAGAGATCGCGACGGTGCTGGGCGGGGAAGTGATCAGCGAGGTGTTCGGGTAAACCGCGAATTGCATGAAATATTTCTACCACGGCCAGTACGAAAAGACACGAAAAAATTGCAGATGAATGTACGGTAGAGAAAGTGGGTGGTATCGGATGTAATCCGATATTGCCGGAGGCAACAGGAGGTTGTCAGGGTAAAGGTGCGAACTGGTAATTCTCTTTCCGTACTCAGTCCAGAATGGTTTTGATAGCAAACGAGCTGTTTTTTGCTTGAACGCAACACTGTCAGTTTCCTGCTCGCTGCGCTCGGCCCGAATTACATTCGGGCCCACCCATGTGTGGGGTTGAGTTGAGAAATTTCTTGAGCACCTTTTTTAGAGTTGATATTCTGAAATGATTCACAGCTGATATCGCATCGTTATTTTTGGATACATACTCATGTCCTGGAAAGATCAGATCCTGAAGTTATGCAGCGACGCCGAATTCTTTCCCGGTGCAACGTTGCATGCAATTCAGCAGGCGGAAGCCGAACTGGGAGTCGCTCTGCCAGAGGACCTGGCCAGTCTGTTGCGGGAATCAAACGGGGTTGAAGGTGAATACGGGCTGGGGCTGATCTGGCCGCTGGAGCGTATCGTGCGGGAAAACAAAGAGTTTCGCGAGAACCCGGACTTTCCGGAACTGTATATGCCTTTTGATCATCTGCTCTTCTTTGCGGACGCCGGTAATGGGGATCAGTTCGCTTATCCAATCCAGGCCGGAGAAATCCGCAGGCCCGATGTATTTGTCTGGAACCACGAAGAAGACAGTCGAACCTGCTGCGCCCCGTCGCTGTCGGCTTATCTGGAACGCTGGCTCACGGGTGAGCTGCTGCTATAGAACCAAACCCACAACGGTCTGGAAGATAAGCTTTCACTCGTAACTATTCACAGTCAATCTGTTCTGATCATGAAGATTCGCACCAAAGTTATTATTTCACTGGTTCATGGCGGGCAGGTATTGCTGTCTGAGGGATATGATCCTGTCAGGGATTTTCGGTTTTATATTCCTGTCGGCGGTGGCGTCGAATTTAGAGAAAGGCTGCAGGATGCCGCTGCGCGGGAGCTGTTTGAAGAGCTGGGGCTGAAAGATCAGGAGCTGCAGTTCCTCAATTTTCATGAATCGATTTTCGAATTTAATGGGGTTCCCGAACATGAAATCATGTATCATTATCTGTGCCGCATCGACGATTCTGTGAAAGCTGCTTTGCCGGCGGAAGGGATAGAGTCGGATGGCGTGTCGTTTAAGGTGACCTGGTTTACGGGTGAAGAACTGACTTCGATACGGAATGGACTGGTACCGCCGAAGATCTACGACGATTTATGTCAGGTTCTGTTACAGGACGGTTGAGTGAATCAGGAAGGGTGATACTGTTTTCAGTTGATTCTGCGAGGTGACCGCGGGCATACGGTTTATCTTTGAGTGAAGTTGTTCACAGTGGGGAGGTCATGGTGTCAGAGAACTCCACGAAAAACAGTACGCTTGCGTTCCGCTTCTATCTTCGGAAGTTCTGGCTGAGTCTGCTGCTGATGACCGTGATCTTCCTGGGCGCTGCTTTATGCTATTTCGTCCTCCGTGGCTCTACGCGGAGGCACTATATCTCGGAACTGTTGAAATTTGATGCTGCGATTCGCGCACAATATGATGAATACAAATACGATCCCCCCCGGATCGACGCGGGTAATGGCGTGGTTTTAAGAATTGGGCGTGGTCAGCGCGCTGTGGGTCAAGTGTCAGTGGGGGAACCGCCTCGCCCTTTGAACTGGATTGTGCCTGTCGTAGGAGATTCCTGTTTTACTGACGTTACAGAAATCATCATTATCGACAGCCGATTTTCCGATAGTGATGTGGAATTGCTGCTTGCCTTTCCGGAACTCCGCGAACTGGATATCTCGGGGACAGCGGTTACCGATGCAGGGCTGGAAAAAATTGCATCACTGGATCAACTCGTACTGCTCGAGGTGGATGACACAGCGGTCACAGAGAAAGGATTGCAATCACTGGCTGGCTGCCGAGAGTTAAAAGAATTGAAGATTGATTATACCATTTTGAATGCCAAAGTTCTCCAATTCCTGAAAGCGGAATTGCCTGACTGTGATGTGCACAGGTAAAATTTGTCTGCAAAGACGCTTTCGGTAAACGACTGATGAGAGATCAAGAAACCAATGAAAAAAATGGATCTGTATCCCGCGTTAATCAACTGGCCGTTTCTGATCATGGGGTTTCTGATCGGAGCCAGCGGTGGAGCACTGATCGTTCTGCTGGTGATTGCCTACGAACTGATCCGTGTCTGGAGAATGACGAACGCGCTGACAGCAGGCGTGACGCCGAAGACGATCCGTACTTATTTTGCCATAGACAATGCCTATCACTGGATCCCCTGGCGCGATCAGGTGCGGGGGATTAATGAACTGCTGAAAAGTCAGGAAGGATAGTTCCGGAAAGGGAGTTTCTCATGCTGGTACGAATGACCTGTTTCGTTGTAATCCTGTTATCGGGATCGAGTCTTGCGAAGACCTGTGAACCATTGATCGACACCGAAAAGTCGTCACTCACCGTGCGACTGCTTGAGCAAAACGAACGGCCCAAAGAGCTGGCCGAATTAACGATCCTGTTTACCGACAATGAAGAGTTCCATTCCCTGTCCGGCGGAGAACTGCCTGCAGTCCAGGGTGAGCCTCCGCTGGAATTTGGCGTCAAATTAACGGGAAAACTGAAGTCGCTGGACCAGAAGCGATTTCGTGCCGTGTTGAAACTGGAAGTCGGCAACCATGTGTATTCAGAAGAACCTCAGACACAATTAGTCCGAACCGAGACGATCGAGATTCGGTCCGATCTGGTCAACGGAGTCAAAAAACGAATTCATTGTGGCGGACAACAATGGTTGGAATTATTGATCGAAAGATGAAGTTCCATTGATTTAATTGACTGGTATCTAATTTCCTGCAGCAGCCGTTCAACTTCGTTCCTCAAACATGTTCAAGCGAGAGAGTTGTGAAACAGTTTCCCATTACCCGTAAACAACATTGGGTTTTTCTGATCGTATTTTCCCTGTGTGCCCTGCTCGGTCTGGCCAGTCTGGTGATTGCTGAAATTTGTCTGCCCCGTAATCCTGGCGGGATGGCAGGCAGAATGGCCATGTATCGTTCCATGGGACTGGGGTCGCTGGCCTGGCTGGGAATTGCGATCTGGTCCGGATACTGTCTCTGGACCGACACGGATCTCGAACAGAAGTCCATTTCGAATTGACTGATGCGGCTCTCCCGCCCTGCAACCTGTTGCTGACCGGTTTCCGATGAATTGATGCCGGGAAGATCATTTCTCTGAAATTGCGTGCCTGATAATATTTATCTGTTTTTCATTGGAGTCTACAGTCACATTATGTCATGATATTCGGATGTCTATATTCGATGAGCATTCAGATCAGACAAAGGACTCCGATGAAATTTCTGCTGACAAGTATCATGCTGCTGTGCTGTTTTCATTCCACCGTCTCTGCAGACAGCTTCACTATCGGTAATAAAAAGATTGAGGTCCCGGCTCCGGCAGGGTTTGTACGGGTGACACCTGAGATGGGTGACGTCTATCGACTGGCGCGCAGCCTGACCGATCCTGCTAACGATCTGCTGGCCTATTATATCCCCGAATCGGATGTCGCCGCCGCGAAAGCGGGGCAGATTCCGCCTCTCAACAGGACCTTCATGTTGAAGGTGAATAAAAAACTGAAAACCGCGGAGCTGGGTACCGGGGATTTCGCCAAACTCAAAGAGGGGGCAGTCCAGGAAAACCGGAAAATCACAGAGACACTGAAGAAGCAGTTACCCGATCTGTTTGACAAAGTGAATCAGGGTATCAGTAAAGAGTTCAATATGGACTTTGCCATGCAGGTGTCCCAGGTGGTTCCCCTCGACCCGCATTACGATGTGCCGAATGCCATGGCGTTTTCCATGTTCGTGACCTACAACGTGTCCGCAGCGGGAGAGAAATCAGATGATGTGGTCTGCTGTACCACCACTTTTCTCGATGCCGACGGCAAAGTCCTGTTTCTGTATTGCTACGCGCCTCAGGATGAAATCAGCTGGACCCAAAGTGCTGGCAAGGAATGGGCCGAATCGGTGATGGCCAGTAACCCGCAGCCACCTTCAGGATCAGTCGAGGGAGGCGGGATTCGCAAATACCGGGGAATGGTGAAGTGGATTATCGCCGGCGTCGTCTTTTTACTGATCTCCGTGTTTAAGGGGCGAGGCAGCAAATCTGCCTGAGATTTCCGGTCGTCCGGAACCGAACATGTTCAGGCTGGACTTTGTCATAAACTAACGTGTTTGTCACCGTCTTGACACAGGGATGGTATCAGTCCAATCGCGTTTCTTCTTTGATGAGTTCGGAATCATGGGGTTCGAAGTCAGACCAATCCAACTGGATGATCTTGCTGGTTTTCGTGAAGCGATGGCGCGTGTGGCGGCTGAAAGAAGATACCTGCTGACCGTGGAACTCCCTTCCCCGGAGAATACGGAAGTCTATATCAGACATAACGTCGAACAGAACCATGCTCAATATGTGGCAGTGATCGATCAGCAGATTGTCGGCTGGGCCGACATCATTCCTCACGTGCGCGATTCCGTCAGGCATGTGGCACGACTGGGCATGGGGGTCGTCGCAGAACATCGAGGTCAGGGGATCGGCAACCAGCTGCTGGAACGCGCGATGGCGCATGCCTGGGCACAGGGTCTGAAGCGACTGGAGCTGGAAGTGTTCTCGGATAACGAAGTGGCGCTGAACCTGTATCGCAAACACGGTTTTCAGGTGGAAGGGGTCAAGCGCTTTGCGAGATACATCGACGGCGCTTATCAGGATATCGTCATCATGGGCCAGTATCGTATCTGACGATTTACTTATGACTCAACGATTCACTGTAAGGCAGTTCTTCGATGTTGCCTAAGCCGAAGACCTGCAGGAAGCGGGCGGTGGTGATGTATTTCACTTCCGCTTTTTTATCTTCGTTCCGTTCGATGGCAATCAGTTCGCGTCGGAGCAGCTGGCGGAGGACGCCGTTGGCTTTGTCTTTGCCGGCTTCGATGATCTGATCTTTCGTGATCGGCTGCTGATAGGCGACGAGCGCCAGGACCTCGAGGGCATCCTGCGAGAGTTTGACTTCTTTGGGACCGAAACCATACACGCGGTTGCGAATGCGTTCGAAGTCGTGCCTGAGGATCAGGCGGTAGCCCCCTTCTTCCATCCGGATCTCATAGGGTCGCGCTTCTTCAATGTACTGGCGATTAATGTCATCGAGTAAATCGTCGACATAGGAAGAGGAGTATTCGTCATTGAGCAGTGAGCAGAGCTTCTTCGTCGTCAGCGGTTTGCCGCCGACAAACAGGGCTGCTTCGATGATCTGACGCGGGGGAATGCGGGTCTCGCGTTTTACCGATGTACTGCTGCTTTTGGGCGGTTCGGCAGTTTCTTCAACGGGCTGTTCGTCTGGCAGTTCCAGATCCCGCTCGACTGCTTCGATGGCTTCCAGCGTCCGTTCATAGTCGGCGTCGATCTCTTCATCGACCTGACTGCTCGCAGCGAAGGCGGCCAGAAAGTCGTCTTCATTGGAACTGGTATCGTCGCTGGCTGGTTGTTCTTCTTCCACAGACATTCCCTCAATCCTTTCAGGGAATCAAGCATCAAAGTTCAGAGTGCTCACCGGACGATCAAAGAGTCTTCTCAGAGTTTCATTGATTCAAAGCCAGCACATACGCTTCCCAGTCTGCCTGTCTTTGTCGGGCGGCTTTCAGCTGGGCCGGGTTATTGTGCATATTTGCTTCGATTTCATCAACCTTTTTCTGGCATTTGGGGCAATGGGCGAGGTGGACCTGCATCTGCTCTGTAGTATGTTGATCGAGCTTATGGGCAATGTAGTCACTCGCATAGTCGAGGGCCTGCTTACAGTTAATGCCTCCAGGCATTTTTTTACCAGCCAGCTGGTCGCCGGAGGAAGAGCCCGAAATGGAATTCATGCCGATAAAACCGACCAGTCCTACGGCCAGACAGACCGTCAGGATCTCAGCACCGGTGATCAGGTGACTGATTTTTTTCCGTTTTTTCATCACGGACACGAACTGACACAGGTCGCCTGGTGCGCAGTCGCGCCACTCTGTTTCGGTATCGATTGAGGATGGAGTTGGGTTGTTTTTGTTCATGTTAAAACCTCCTGCTACATCAGCAGGAATTTCTGCTTTCTTTCTTTTGTGGGACTTTTCCCCTGCTTTTATTATCGTAGCCAGTGCTTGTGTGATCTGTGAGATAGCTTACAGTTTCTCTGCATTTCAGCTCACAGTGAGGGAGATGGCGGGATTTATTTCAGGCTTCGGCTCCTCTTAAGACGAATTCACCCGACTGATCCGGTTTCGACTGGAAGGCGGGTGTCAGTTTAAAATCAATCGAATGTGCCAGGTACCGGGCTTTCCGTAAGATAATGTGGCGCTTCTGGATATCGATGCTGCGTTCGTCCTGAAGTTCGCCCAGCAGAACAGTCACGGTTTCCCGCGTGCTGCCGATGATGCTGGCCAGTTCCTGATGCGAGAGTTTGATGTTGATCAGAACCCCTTCACTGGTAAAACGGCCATATTTTTCTGCTAATTCGAGCAGTAAATGAGTCAGTCGATCCCGATTGGAGCGAAACAGCAGTGATTTGAGTCGCTGCTCGATCCGTTGTCGGCGTAATCCCATCAGCTTGGTCACGCCCAGCGAGACGGTTGCATGATGTTCCATGAGATCCTGAATGATCTGTCCCGGGATGCGGAGAATCGAGGATTTCAACATGGCTTCTGCATATTCTTCACGTTCGCCGCCACCCAGAATGGCCAGCTCACCGAAGAGTTCGCCGGGTTCGATCAACGCCAGCAGCGCCTGTTTTCCTTCGCCGGTCAGGTGATAGAGTTTGATTCTGCCGGACAGGAGCAGGTAAACCGAATCACTGCTCTCTGTGGGGAGATAAACCATATTTCCGCGAGCGAAATTTCGAACCGAGGAGTTCCGTTCAACATGCGCAATCTGATCCTGACTCAAGCGCTCGAACAGATCGCAATTCTTCAGGTACCAGAAATTTTTGTCCATGGAGACGAACCTTGCCCTGTTTCAGTTCACAGGGAATGACATGAGAAAGTCAACGGCAGCTGCAGAGTCCGGAAATCGCGTTTTCCGTCTGCTACCTAATATACAGCGTCAGAAGCGGTTTTGAGAACCCCCGTTTTACGGAAACGGGCTATTTTTTGGGTTTGCATCGATTTGTACAGAGCGAGAAAGGGCTCAATGTTCGCTGGAATCCTGTTTTTGCAGGAGATCCTCCACGATTTTCTCCGGCGCTCCGATGGGCAGAACATGGATGGTTCCCGTGTACTGGCGGGAATCGGGATTGGCGAAACCTTTTTTTTCGGCGACGAAGGTCGCGGTCTGGTGAGCGTGAATGCATTCACCCAGAGGCACTCCGGTATCGCAGTCGAGGCCGGAAGGGAGGTCGACGGCCAGCTTGAAGCCGGGTGCCTGATTGATGAGCGAAATGGCGGTTGAGTAAGGTTCCCGGATCGTGCCTTCCACACCGGTTCCCAGCAGAGCGTCGACAATCCAGTCTGCTGAATTCAGGAATTCGCGAAACGCCTGCGGTTGATTCAGGTCGGGATCGATGTGCATGTCGATTCCCATGCGCTGCGCCACGTGAAAGTTGATGGCGGCATCCCCTTTGAGTTCCGAGGGATCGGCCAGCAGATAGATTTCGAC
>JAGQQP010000808.1 GCA_020426085.1 Planctomycetaceae bacterium
ATTCTGGTGATCAGCCGGTACGCCTTTTGAGCTGCGCTGGTAAGTTTCACTGGTGAGTATGACGCGATGCAGGTGTTTGATGCTCCACTGCTGGTCCATGAATTCTGCCGCCAGCCAGTTGATTATTGCGGGGTGGGAGGGTTCTGCACCACTGCGACCGAAATTGTAAACTGATTTAACCAGAGGCTTACCAAAGTGCCTCATCCAGATGTGATTCACGGCAACCCTCGCGGTCAGCGGGTTATCGCGGCTGGTAATCCAGCGAGCGAGGGCGGTACGCTTGCCGGTGCTCTGTTCAGGAAAAATCCGACTGAGTGCCGTGTATTCGGTTGAAGACGCCTCGACTGGCTTTTGAGCAGAAGCCAGTTGCGCCCGGTTTTGAGTGACCAGCGTTTGAGCGGCTGTCAGTTTTTTGGCACGTTCCTGGTCTGAATCCGGCGACGTTTTCGCCTGCAGTAATGCGAGTTCGGCTGATTTCAGATTGGATTGCGCCCGGCTCAACTTCGCCTGCCATTCAGCCTGACAGGCAGCCTGTTCCAGCGATTCTGTCTGAGTGGACTTTTCGATGAAGCGGGCAGTCGCAGCGCCGACCCGGGCGGCGTATTCCGTTTTCTCATCTTCAGCCGCCTTGAGTTTCAGCTGTAAATCGTTCTTTAGGGATCTGGTAAGATCCCGTTTCATCTGACTGGCTTTGACCTGTTGCCGCCATTTTTGATCTGCTTCCGTCAGTGGAGTTTTGAGAATGACTTGTGATGTGGCAGTGCCGGTACTGAATCGTGTGAGATGCCAGTTGGCGATTCCGGGAAGATCTTCACTCGACTGATAATCGGGGAATTCAAAATCGATACGCAGCAACTCCTGTTGACTCTGGTTTAAAAATACAAGTTGATCAAACTCGGCAATCGATCCCTGATGTGCATCCAGAAAGATACCTCGATTTGCCTGGATCGCCGGATTCCAGCCGTTCAAGGCAATGGGTGTTTCATTGAGAATCTTCTCATTGTTATTGCCTCCCTGGATCGTTAACAGGGCAATATCCTGATCCGGTTTGAGTTGGAGCGTGATATGAAATTTCGAATCACGGGAATCAACTTTATAGGAACCGACAGTCGTCGGATTCGTGGTTCCCGGGACATAGGCTATGATTTTACCCGCTTCAAATGCGACATACAGATTGGTTCTGCCCCCCGTTAAATCGTTGGACAACTGAAAATTCACATGGGAATCTTTCAGAATCCGGAGTTGAAAACGAATCTGGATCTCGGAATCAAAGGTCTTCCAGTCCGTGATTTCATAGGAAAGAGTCCGGCGACCTTGCTCGGCGTTGAGTTGCAAAGACTGCTGATTGCTCGCAGAAGAAGCCGGTTGAGCCGGATCCTTTTCCGTGGCGATGGGAGTTTCTGGTCTGGCTGCCAGTACATTAGCCAGGTCAGATTCCTGTTGTTTGAGTTTCTCTTCCAACTCTGTTTTCTGCTGTTCCCAGTTTTTGAGTGCACTCTGGTAAGCTGTCTCTCGTTTCTGAGTCTCTTCCTGAATGACAAACGGTTTCAGGCCCGGGTACCAGGCGGTGGGGGGGAGTTGAACCGGTTTAAAGACAAGCTTGTCTCCGCGCAGAAATGCGATCGCAGAAGCTTCTACTGGAGGCTGATCTTTGACGACGTTCTGTTCCAGACCACCCGTATAAAACTTTGCTTTCGCATCCAGGTGCCTGTCATAGATGCGAACCATGCCCGTGCGAACGGGGCCATTACGGACACTGAGTTTGTAATCAGGAAAGATACCCGGATCGGCTTCCCCGGGAACGCGATCATGGCGGAGATCAATCGGTTCAAAAAAAGAGCGGAAGGCAAAGTATTCATTTTGCGTGATCGGGTCATATTTATGGTCGTGACACTCGCAGCAGTTCATAGTTAATCCCAGAAAAGCCTTGCCTGTATGTTCGACATTGTCTTTCAGCCAGGTGTGGTAATTCCAGCGATAAAAGTTGCGCACTATGAAACCGGTGGCTACCAGATTCTCACGATCATTGGGAGCAATCTCATCCGCCGCCAGCATTTCGAGAATCATGCGGTCATAACCTTTGTCCTCGTTGATCGATCGGATAATCCAG
>JAGQQP010000809.1 GCA_020426085.1 Planctomycetaceae bacterium
ACGTGGTCGTGGTACTCGTCCTGAGCTCAAAATCGGTATTTGTGGTGAACATGGTGGTGACCCTGCCAGTGTAATCTTCTGCCATAAACTGGGTCTGGATTACGTCAGCTGTTCTCCTTTCCGGGTGCCAATCGCCCGTCTGGCAGCAGCGCAGGCTGTACTGGAAGAAAAAGCGTAAGACTATTCTCAGTCTAAATTTAACTGCAGGGAGAGGTGCTCTGGTACCTCTCCCTGTGTTAGACTGCTTTATTTTTCAGCCAAAATTGACTATACTGATTGCGCAATTAATCGGTGAGTTTTCGGAATTTAACCAAAAATCCTCTTCCCCCAAAGACGATACAACGATAAGATTCTACGCTCACACCTTACGCTCAGATTATCTACTTGCGAAACGTTCCGGATGTTAGTGATCCCTTGTTTAACAAACCTGCCGGGTCAGCCATCACAACAGTAGAGTGATGCGATTTTGCAGGGCCTACCTCCCTGTAAACTTGAGTGTTTCTTCTCAAAAAGTTCCGACTAGTATTGAGCGCTTTGACGAGGACGGTATGTTGCCGTCCGATTTATATCCATAACATGTTATCCTTAGTGAACGTGCATTAAAGCCATGAAAAATCTGGACAAGTATCGAAACATTGGAATTTCGGCTCACATCGACTCTGGTAAAACCACACTTACCGAACGAGTTCTGTACTACTCAGGACGAATTCACAAAGTGCGTGAAGTTCGGGGCGGCGATGGTGGCGCTACGATGGATAGTATGGATCTGGAACGCGAGCGTGGAATCACCATCGCGTCCGCTGCCACTCAGGTAAAGTGGAAAGATACCACGATCAACATCATCGATACTCCAGGCCACGTTGACTTTACCGTTGAAGTAGAACGCAGTCTCCGCGTACTCGACGGTGCTGTGCTCGTACTCTGCTCAGTCGGTGGAGTTCAGAGTCAGTCACTGACCGTGGACCGCCAGATGAAACGTTATGGCGTTCCCCGTATCGCATTCATCAACAAGATGGACCGTACCGGTGCCGACTCAGCCAGCGTGATCAAACAGATTGCAGACAAGCTGCACGTTGTGCCGCTGCCATTGCAGATTCCAATGGGCGAAGGTGCTCATTTCGAAGGTGTGGTTGACCTGGTTACCATGCAGGCCATCACTTACACCGGTGATCAGGGCGAAACTGAAGTCTTCGGTGAAATTCCGGAACAGTTCAAAGCAGCCGCTGAAGAAGCCCGTTCGAACATGCTGGAAACTCTTTCCATGTTCAGCGATGACCTGATGGTTGCACTGCTCGAAGAAGCTGATGTGCCTGTAGAAGACATCTACAAAGTCATTCGTGAAGCCACTCTGTCTCACGAAATCACACCAGTGATGATGGGAACTGCTTTCAAAAATAAAGGTGTGCAGACACTGCTGGACGCCGTCGTTCGCTTCCTGCCCAGCCCGCTTGACCGCGAAATTACTGCGATCGATCTGGATGCACAGCAGAAGGCCATCAAAGATGGTGCTGAAGATACCAGCAGCGATTCTTTCCGTACAAAACTGTCGCACTCTTCAGACAAGCCTCTGGTTGCCATGGCATTCAAAATTGTCGATGAAACATTCGGACAATTGACCTATATGCGTATCTACCAGGGTAAGATCGAAAAAGGCCAAAGCTACATCAACACCCGAACCGGAAATTCTACACGCTTCGGTCGTCTGGTTCGTATGCACGCTGACAGCCGTGAAGACGTCGATTGCGGTGAAGCTGGCGACATCATTGCTGCCGTCGGGATGGAGTGTGCCTCCGGGGATACATTCTGTAGCGATGGTGTGAACTATGCTCTGGAAAGTATTTTCGTTCCAGAACCTGTGATTCGTCTTTCGATCGAACCACTGGACCGTGATGGTGCAGACCGTCTGGCTAAAGCGATTCAGCGTTTCAACCGCGAAGACCCTACTTTCCACGTGATGACCGACGAAGAAACCAATCAGACCATCATCGCCGGTATGGGTCAGTTACACCTGGACGTTTATATTGAACGTATCAAACGTGAATACAAAGTGGAATGTATCATTGGTGAACCACGTGTGGCTTACCGTGAAACCCCCACGATTCCCGTCGA
>JAGQQP010000810.1 GCA_020426085.1 Planctomycetaceae bacterium
AGCAGGCATCTGACAAAGCCCGACGTCGCGCTTCTAGCGCAACGACTCAAACCGATGGCTCTTACACACTGGAATACAATTCTGATGCCGCTGGAGCTACTCCAGGAACACACAAAGTCATGATTCTCAAAATGCCGGATAATCCCGATGATGCTGGCACGCAACTGGTACCTGCCAAATACAATGACAAAACGGAATTGACTGCAGAAGTCAAGACCGGTGAGAACAGTTTCAACTTTGATCTGAAGTCAAAGTAAGATTACTCGGCTGACAGACCGGCTGGTTGTGGTACCGCCAGCCGGTCTCGAGGAGATTCAACCGCGGCTACATAATGACTGCTGCGTAACAGGAAGCGTTTCTCAATCAGGTTCCACATCAGGAATGCCCCCACTGCGGTCAGGCCAATGGTAGTCAGCAGAAACAGCCACTGATGTTCTGGAAACCAGCCGGTATTCAGCAGTAACTGCAGAATCGGAAAATGCAGGATATAAACGCCGTAGGAAAAATCTCCATACTTTCCGAAGTTTCCGGCATAGAGAAACAGGCCGAAAAAGACGACCAGCGACGCCAGAGCAGCCGGCTGCAACCAGGGCAGGGGGAGCAGCATCCCGTCAAGCATCAGAATCACAGCCGCCACCGTGACGCACCATTTGATATTTCGTTCAAAGATTGGCAAATAATAAAACAGGGCCGCTCCCGCCATAAAGAAACACAACTGTCCCGGCAGCTGTCGCGCCAGTCGGTCATAGAACTCTACCCCTGTCTTTGTATAAGCCGACAACAGCAGTTCGCTGTAGGCAATCGAAAGCAGGTAAATCAGAATCAGAAGCGGCAGCCTGGGGAAACGTCTTAAGAAATAGACCACGACAGGTACGGCGATATAAAACATCGCTTCCACTTTAAGAGTCCACAGCGCACCGTTCACAACAGGAAATTTATTGGCTTCAAAAACTCCTGGCAGAGAAGGTTGCAGGAAATTAATAAATGTAAGATTCGCAGCCAGGTACTTCAGCCACGCCAGCGAAAAATACTCCTGAACCGTTTTCTGACTGACCAGTACCAGAAAAACGGCAGACAGCATCACCACAGTGAAATAAGCCGGATAGATTCGTCGAACCCGTTTGCTGGCATACGATTTCAGAGAGGACGACCGTTCATAACTCATTACGATCAGAAAACCACTGACTACAAAGAACCCCTGGACTGCCACTTTCGAGGAGAGCACTCCTGCCAAAGTCCCTAACTGGCTGAAATCCGAAACCTCATATGCGTGTACCAGACAGACGATCGACGCAAACAGTAATCGAATGAGGTCGAAGTTGTTCTTTTTCAGACGTGGGTGATCGAGGGGCAGC
The DNA here is from genome assembly GCA_020426085.1 of Planctomycetaceae bacterium. Taxonomy (GTDB): domain Bacteria; phylum Planctomycetota; class Planctomycetia; order Planctomycetales; family Planctomycetaceae; genus Gimesia. The sequence goes on from JAGQQP010000810.1 coordinate 1,356, forward strand.
GAATCCATTTTCTGTCCCGGGGCAGAACCATAATAACGGTAATAGACTCCTCGAACTGTCGCTGAAGTCCCCCTGTCTGTCAAGATAGATTATCGATTCCCGTCTCTCTGCGCAAAGCCGACCTTGTTCGACAGATTCGATGAGCGAACAAATTCAACTGTAATGATTCAGCGAAACCATTTAGAACCGTTGCGGTTTATGCCTGTTGGAATATGTTGTTTCCGTCACAGCATTTCGATCCGCTCGAGCATGGAAGCGATCTTCCGGCTGGGTATGCTTCTTCTGAAACAAGCTTGCGCTGTAGTCACTTTCCTGTTCAGTCAGTCGAAATTCATGGTCATGCGCAGGCTTATCAGGATACCGATCTGCAGAAGTGACAAAAACCCCCGCCAGACTGACCACAATGTTCAAAAGCATCATGACGGCAATGCTGCTGGCCGATTCATTTGTTTCAGGACGGGAAAGCGTTAAGGACTCCGGTTCTGATTCCTGTTCTACAGAAGCCATTTTACAGTCACAAAATCGACACTGATCTGCGTCCAGTTCGATCTCCGCCTGACAACCGGGACATTTCTGATACTGGGTGCGCTGTTCCCTGAAATAATACTCCTTCATTTCCGTTCCCCCTAATTCTGGTACATCAAACTGAAAACACAGATGCCAGGACGAATGGGCCCACAATCTCCTGAGGGCTATTTTAAATCACGAAAACGAAGCTGACAATCTTTTTTTAAGAGTGTCGCCAGTGAGGA
>JAGQQP010000811.1 GCA_020426085.1 Planctomycetaceae bacterium
CGAGTGAACTGACCTGCTTCCTGATATTATCCAGCAGCATTTGAGGGGATTCTTCCTCCAGGCCAAAGGCAACGTGCCCCCGATAGCTGGACTCTAACGCCTGTGCCGCCAGAAATTCTGCATACTCATAGTTTTTCTGATTCAGTTCACGGCGGGCTCGATCCATAATCGAATTAATCTGCAATCTCCGCATTTCCTGATTCACATCTTCAAAAGCGGGAGCAGTCTGATCCAGATCCTGATGCAGATCTTTTGCTAATTCGGTTAGTTCCGCTCTTACATTCTGCTGATTGGCCTCTGCCAGCAGACGGTCGACTTCCTCAGCATTCTGAAGTGAATTCTCAATATTCGATTGATCGTCTGACTTCTGTGTGCTGGATGTACCCTGTTCCTGATCCTCTCCCTCCGCTGAATTCACCTGTGCATTATTCGCTATTTGCTGAATGCCGGAAGAGAATCCCTGAGAGAGCGAACTGGATGCCTGCTTAATCCGTTCTGTGTTCTGATCAAGTTTTTTAGCAATTTGCGCGGGATATCGTTTCGCTGACGCAATTAAAGATTTCGATCGCCAGCTTTCAGTCAGTCCGATGGCTGGTTTGGTAGCCGGTGCCTGCAGTTGCTGCGTTACTGGTTTACGTTCAACCTGTGGCTTTTGCACTGCAGGTGTTGTGTGAGATGAGAGTTCTATCCGGGAGGAGTTTTGTAATTCATCAACCGGGAAAGTACCGCTGATTTTAACCTTAGCCGGCGCTTCTTCTTTTGATTTATCAGCTTTTTGAGAAAAATAATTAAAGCTGCTGCTGGATTTCGATGCGACCAGCGGTCCGGCTGGCTTCTCATTTTTCTGTGAAATCATCTCCGCAGATTGACTCAGGCAACCTGCAGTAATACAGCTCAACAGTACTAGAGATAAATAAACCGTTGGCAGATTTCGTTTTAGTAGACCGAACTTCACAACGACAAATCCTGTCATCTGCTTGCAGAGATCTGGACGGGAACCGATCTTCTGCGTGGGTCGCGGGTAGTAACCTCAATGGGGAGTTGAGGTTCAAGCAAGCTGATTCATCAAGCGCGCAACAGCTCTCGATTCATTGCCTGTTACCCTATATCGACTGGGCGATTTTAATCGCATGAGAGGGTATTGGGGATTTTATCAGTCTTTTCAGAAATCAATCAGCGCTGACAGAGCGAACGCAGCGTCTGCATGTTGATCTGATCCAGAGGTACCCCATCCTCTTCCTCTTTAGGGGTTTCCAGATACATCGGACGGTCCTGAAACACAGGATCATTTAACAGATGACGGAACGGCTCCAGTCCCAGACAACCCCGACCAATATTCTCGTGACGGTCTTTGCGACTTCCAAACTCACACTTACTGTCATTCAAATGGAAAGCCCGGATACGATCAAAGCCTATAATCTCGTCCAGTTCAGACATGGTCGCCTTGTATTCCGATTTCTTGATCAACGGATATCCGGCGGCAAAGATATGACATGTATCTACACAAATTCCCAGTCTCTCCCCTTCCTGAACCTGATTCAGCATGTAAGCCAGCTGTTCAAAGCGAAATCCCAGATTGGATCCCTGGCCGGCTGTCGTTTCCAGCCAGATTTGCGTTTGAAATCCTTCCGTCTCCTGATGAATCCGATCAATGGCAGCCACAATTCGATCGAGGCCCTCTTCTTCACTGGAAGTCACAAAACTACCGGGATGCATCACTGCACCTTCCAGCCCCAGCGCTTCGGCGCGTTGCAGTTCCACCACGACCGCATCGATCGACTTATTCCACAGTTCATCTTTGGGACTGGCCAGATTGATCAGGTAGCTCATATGAGAACAGGGACGCCCGACTCCCGTGGATTCCAGGTGTTCGCGAAACAGCTTGACATCCTTGTCAGTCAGTGGCTTAGCACGCCATTGATTATTATTCTTGGTAAAGATCTGGACACAGTCCATCTCAAACTCAGCGGCAATATCAACGGCTTTATAGTATCCACCAGCGATTGACTGATGCGCTCCCAGTAACGGCATGTTTCAGTTCCAGAATAGAATTCGTTCGTTTCAGATTGTGATCACAGAGTTGTGCTGAATTCAATCCAGTATAGG
>JAGQQP010000812.1 GCA_020426085.1 Planctomycetaceae bacterium
ATGAGTGTGTCTTCGAGCAGTCCGCGCTGTTTCATATCCTGAATCAGTCCGGCGACCGGTTTGTCTGTTGCCCGGGCATGCGTTTCATGTTTCTGAATCTTACTGTGCTGATCCCAGCGGGGGGTATTTCCATTGTCGGCGTAGTTCACCTGGATGTAACGCGTCCCGGCTTCCGCCATTCGACGGGCCAGCAGACACTGGCGGCCGAAATCATCGGTTTCTTCCTGACCGATGCCATACATATCAAAGGTCGCCTTGGATTCGCCCGAGAGATCAGTCAGACCGGGGGCATGCTGCTGCATCCGGAACGCCAGTTCGAACGAATTCACGACCGCAGCCAGTTCGTCGTCATGCTGGTTCGTCTGCATCTGGCTCTGATTGAGAGACTGCAGCAGTTTCAGCTGCTGACGCTGTTTCGCGAGTGACCACTGCTGGTTTTTGACATTATTAAAGCGGGCTTCTTTCGCCGGTTGGGCGGCTCGCCCCAGTGCGGTTCCCTGATAATGAGACGGTAGAAACGCATTTGAATAATTACGGGGGCCACCGTTCGACGAAGAGGGAGAAATGGTAATGAAGCCGGGAATATTTTCATTCTCGGTTCCCAGGCCATAAGTCACCCACGAGCCGATGGAAGGCATAATCAGGTTGGTGGTTCCGGTGTGCAGGAACAGCGTACTCGGGCCATGCGCCACGCCGTTGGTGTGCATGCTGTGTACGAAGCAGAGGTCGTCCACCTGTTTGCCGATCTCCGGGAACAGGTCGGAAACCCAGTGTCCGGTTTCGCCGTACTGGCGGAACTTCCAGAGGGACTGCATCACTTTTTCTTTGCCGTAGCCTCCGGTCTTGGCGATCTTGCGGGAGTCTTTGAATTCCAGTTCTTCCCCGTCTTTTTTGGCCAGCAGCGGTTTATAGTCAAACGTATCAACCTGACTCGGGCCCCCCTGCATGAAGATAAAGATAATGCGTTTGGCACGCGGGGGGAACATCGGTTCCTGTGGAGACAGGGGATTCTGATGAGCGGCAGAAGGACTGTTTGCGCGAGCGGAGTTCAGCATTCCATTCAGGGCCAGTGAACCAAAACCACAGGCAGAGGTGGCCAGTAACTGACGTCGGGAAACAGGTTGATATTGTGGGAACATGGAATCGCTCCAGGTTTATTTAATATAGCGAAAATCGATGCAGGCAATAATCGTCTGACAACAGGCGGTCCAACGCTGGAGCTCGGTTGTCGAATCCTGCGCATCGGTTTGATTCAGGAAGGAAGCAGCGTTGTTTTTTTCAGCCGGGCTGGGAAGTCGTCCCAGTGACATACGAAATAAAGCGTTGATGCGGGCCGACTCATCGTCGGGGTATTTTTCGAGCAGTCGCTGTGCGATGTTCTGTGCCTGTTCGATGACGAACGGGTTATTCATCAGGTACAGCGCCTGAGTGGAGAGCGTGCTGGTGTTGCGACGCCCTACTGACAGGTTCGGATCGGGAAAATCAAAGATCGCCAGCAGATCATGCAGACGGTTTCGGAAGACCGGCACATAGACGCTGCGGAACTGGTTATGGAACTGATACCCGTATTCCGATTTCGTATCCGGGCGGATGGTCTGGTCGTGCTGTGACAGATCCAGTTTTCCACTTACGAACAGAATCGTATCCCGAATGGCTTCGGCATCGAGGCGGCGATGATTCTGGTGGGACAACAGTCGGTTGTCCGGGTCCAGTTCCCGTTGTTCCGCTGTCGAACTGCTGGAACGCTGATAAGTTTCCGAAAGGACAATCTCGCGAATCATGGCTTTGGTCGACCAGCCGTTTTCGATCAGTCTCAATGCCAGATAGTCCAGCAGTTCCGGATGCGAAGGCGTCTCGCCACGGAAACCGAAGTTATCGACCGTGCGTACCAGGCCGGAACCGAACAGGTGATGCCAGATGCGATTGACATACACGCGGGCGGTCAGCGGGTTTTGAGGATCAGTAATCCAGCGGGCCAGTTCTCTGCGACCACTGGTATCTGCGGAGATGACAGGAGCTTTCCCTGTCTGTGCAACCGTGATGAAGCCGCGCGGCACTTTTTTCCCCAGGTGATGGACGTCACCCCGAATCAGCAGGTGATAAT
>JAGQQP010000813.1 GCA_020426085.1 Planctomycetaceae bacterium
CCCCCACGAATGACGCCAGCCACAAGACCTAGTATTCTTTTATGTAAACGGTTGTTCCATTTACCTGTTGGAGCGGAATTATTTGGCTACTTCTGGAAATTGAACATACATCTGATATCTAAAAAAATTGCATGGCCGACCACCCGCAAAGGTGGTCGGCATACTGAATTGGTCCAGTGTAAAAAATAGAACCTGTCAAAGAGACTTCCTACGAGTACGTCCGTCGGGTACAGGCAAACCGCGTTGCTCATGCCAGTATTTGACTGAGCTAGTTACCGTATTCCGGTCGATATTCAGAGCTGCAGCTATCTCACCATACTCCTTCTTTTCTCGGAACAGTTTCATGACTTCCTCTGCAATGGCCTGATAGGGAGGCGGTTCTTTGTGCTTAACCAGAAGTTGTGATCGGCGGGATCGTCCATCCGGCTTTTTCTCTCCCAGTAACTCAAAGACTTCATCTAAAAGCTTCGTTACCCTGCTCCGGCTGACGCCTAATGCTTCGGCAATTTTGAATTCCGGTTCCTGGGCGTCGTACATCCGTTTGGCGATCTCTCGCTGCAGGTCTGCTTTATCCGGCTGGATGAAGTCAATTACCACTTCTTCGCCCTGCCCAGTTTCCTGAACCGAAGCTGGGGTACCGGCAAGAAAACTCGAAACGCCTCTGACATTGAGTCGGAATTTCCCACGAAAGTAATTTCGTTTTCTCAGAGGAATCTCGTTCTCTTCCAGAATGATTTCCCTACCGACAAGGGCACTCAAGGCCTTGTTGGCGGCAGGCGATGATTCCTTCAGAACATCAAACAACTGCTTAAGCCGTTCCCTCAGCCACGCTTCGGAGGGGGTTCCCAGGTCCTTGCCCCACTCCAGCCGTAGTTGTTTCAGCTCATACTGGATTTCTTTCTGTTCTTCCTTCCTGGATTTGAGGCGCCGCTGCAAATCCTCTGGGGCATCCCCCTGTTCAACCTGATCGACCAGACGCTCGATCTTTTGAGTTACCTGGTATAACTCCCGTTCTTTTTCTCTGATCGTCGCAGGGACCCGGTTTTCGTATTCCCGATGCAGCTTCAACAAATCACTGAAGACACACTGAAACCACTGATCATCCTCCAGAATAACCGTCCCGATTCTTTCGAGAATCATCGATTCCAGCAGCTTTACAGGCACTGAGGTGACAATATCACAGGTACCACGTTTTCCGCCACGGCAACGAGCACGCTTGCCGTCAGAATAGAACGGACTGTCACACTGGACACACTTCAACAGCCCATGCAACAATCTGACCTTGCGGCGACCGTTCGTTTCAGGGGAAGAGCCGGTAAACTTGCCATTCACGCGGCGGTGCTTTTCCCACTTTTGTGCATTGACATCCAGCGTCTCCTGTGCTTTCCGAAATGTGTTGTCATCAATGATACGCAGGTGAGGAAATTCCCGTTTCCATTGTTCACACTCTTCTTCCGACCGAGGCTTTTGACAAACAATACCCGTTTCAGGATCACGCACGTTTTGCATCTCTCCCCAGGGCCAGTCACCAACATATTTCGGATTCGAGAGCAGATTCACGACAAGGTCATGATGCCACTCATTACTTGAAGAACGATGATCTTTGGGAGCCTTTAAATGATTGAGCTTCCTGACAATCTGGCTGATCGAGACACCTTCATCGACATACCAGGTAAAGATCTGACTGACCCACTCTGCGTGTTCCTGATTGATCACATAGATTTTTCGCGGCTTACTGTTACGGCCTGCGCGATTCTGTTCCGATCCCGATACTGGCTCAGAGCCATAACCGAAACACCAGTCGCCCACAGAATAACCACTGAGCAGGGCTCCCTCCTGCCCCCGGATAACAGCTGCACTTAAATCTTTAATGAACTGTTCATGGATCAGAGCAAAAATCGCAGCGATAACTTCCCAGCCCGTTGTATCGGTGTCGATACCTTCAGTAACACAAATACAACGAACACCGTAGACATAGACGAGCTTCTTGAGGATCGGTAGGGTAATTACGGATTCTCGAGCCAATCGGCTCAGGCTATACAAATAAAGTACATTGAATCTGCCCTGCTTCGCTGCCTCCAGCATTTCATTCAGC
>JAGQQP010000814.1 GCA_020426085.1 Planctomycetaceae bacterium
GATCGCCCGGCTTCGGGTCGACCCACAAATCAAATCGCGTGAACCCCGCCCGCAACGATTTTTCCGGCTTCGACAGCCGCCCCACAACCACGTAATCCCGATCCCGTTCCAGTTCCACCGAACTCCAGGCCGTCTTCTGCGCACCAATTCTTACCATGAAGACGACTTTCCCCTTCTGGGGACCGCTGGACGCAATATGCACGCCGATGTTCGGGACATGGTTCGCATGCACGGCTTTGTCCGAACCTTCGTAGCGATCCAGCCAGAAGACAAAGAACTCCCCTTCATCGCGCGGCTTCTGATCCGCCGCATACCGGAAGCGGAACCGCAGGAACAGCTCCTGGTCCTGATACGTCTCCGAGAGCTCCCGTCGCAACGGGTTGTTTCGCTCCACCGATCCCTGAATCAGCGCCTCATGCTGAATCGCGGAACCGGAGGCCTGCTTCGGTTTCACATCGACAAAGAGTGCCGGGTGACGATTCGAGAGCACCCAGCCCCCGTTCCAGCCAAATCCTTTCTGATCCCGTTTGACAGAATCGATCCGCGGGTTGACCAGTCCGTGTGCCAGCCGCGAAGCTTCCCCGGCAAACGTCCGCGCAGAACAGAACAGCAGCCCGCAAACCAGCAGCGCCGTGACCAGGTGCCTGCATTTTCGATTCGATGTCAGAGCCCGATTGATCATCATGATTTCCATCTGATTAAACGTGAGCAGATCCGCCACGTAGCATTTTTTTAATAGTTTTGAATGTACTTCATACTTTGCCAGCCGGTATGACAAATCAGCCGCAGGGCGTTAGCCCCGGTTATGTATCTTTGGTAAGGACCATTTCGAATTATTAAACGCTAACGAGCCCCCGTTACTCCCATTTACATAGACGCATCCGAATAAAAAACTCGACCCGAAATTACTCCGACGGTAGTGTCACTGATTCAAACGTCTTCCCGATCACCAGTCGATCCACGAACAGGGAATCAGAAACTTCCGTGTACTGCCCGATCCGCATTCCCACGACGTTGATCGCTTTCAGTTTCTTCGCCCCTTTGCCCTGCTGCACCACCGCATCCGGAGTCGCACTCCGATCACCATCCGGATTCACCCAGAATTCCAGGCGATTGAAAAAAGAAGAATCGTTTTTCATCACACGCCCCACCAGCAGAAAACATTCCCCGTCGATCTGTTCCGTGGAAAAGCCTTCCTGGTTCACCTCGAACCGGGCAAAGAACTGTTTCTCTTTCAAGCCGAAATTGGGGACCCGCGAATGACTGCTCCCCTTGCCCCCCGCCACATCGTCAAACCAGAGGCCAAAAAAATCGTTCTTGTCCAACCCTTCGTACTTCACCAGCAGGCTGAAATAAAAATCTTCGGTAAGCGGTTCTGCCAGTTCGCGGGCCATCCGATGTGCCAGGGATGGATAGGCATGATGATGACCGCGGGACTGCAGCACCATCGGCCCTCCCTCCAGGCCTCCCCACTGCAGTCGCTGTTCGGGAACCATCAGCCGCGTAAAATTCGGATCGGCCCACCAGCCCTCATGACTGAAGCCTACGCCCCCCGTCTGTTCTGACAACGAAGTCGCCCGGTACTCGAATGCTTCCCCTGCCAGGATGTTTTCAGGTAACGCCGTATTAATATGAAGTAGTGCAAATTCACTAAGTGGCGTTTCCGCTTCAAAGGGCACCGCTTCCAACGGCGGATAGTTTCCTGATTTCGCCGCGACCAGCTGTTCCGGCGTCGGTACATCCGCAAACTTGGTCGGCGTCACCCGGATGTCGGCCCCCTGTGCATTCCCGCGTGTGAACAACACCGCCTGACTCGCTTTCAGACTACGATGCTGCTCTGCCTGGGCCTTGGGTTTGATATCAACCTCCCCCTCAAACACATGCACTTCGGCCTTCCCGAACGGATCGACGACTGTCCCGAACCGCGTCCCCTGATCGACAATCTCCATCTTCGGTGTATCGACGGTAAAGCCATGCGCTTCGTCAGGCACATAGGCGGCCAGCTTGCCATAGTTCAGCTTCGCATTCATGGATGAATTCAGCTTGATCTGTGCAGGACCTTCCAGCACCACCCCCGCCCCGCTTTCAAAG
>JAGQQP010000815.1 GCA_020426085.1 Planctomycetaceae bacterium
CACCGATTCCTGACTCGCGACTGGCATACAGAAACTGACCTTTGCCGATATTTTTATACAGCGCAAATCGATCTGCTTCATAATTGGCAACCCATAAATCAGGCAGGCCGTCTCTGTTATAGTCACCTATATCAACTCCCATGCTTCCATTCGCAACGGCTTCATCATCGACGGCCACTCCGTGTATCATTGCAGCTTCCTGAAAATTTCCCTGTCCCTGATTCAGATACAGGAAATTATCAGTCGTGTCATTCCCTACGTAAATATCCAGATCGAGATCCCCATCGAGATCTCCCAGCACGACTCCCAGACCTTTCCCGGCAGCGATCAATCCAGCCTCTTCAGTTGCGTCATAAAACGTGCCGTCCCCGTTGCTGAAGAACACGCGGTCATCGAGGCCTTTAAATGATCGCGGCGGACAGACATCCCGCGGTTTTACATCATCGCCACACCGGGGATCATTCTCAAAAGACCAGTCGACATAATGTGTGAGATACAGGTCGAGCGCACCATCGCCATTTAAATCACCCCAGCCGGCAGAAGTACTCCAGCTGGGATCAATCAGATGAGACCGCACCGAGACTTCCTCGAAAGTTCCGTCCCCCAGATTATGCCAGCAGAGAATTCCCCCATAACCGGTAATCACCACATCGGGAAACCCGTCATTATCGTAGTCAGCTACACTGCAGCCATGCGAATAGTATCGAGACGGAGCAATCCCACTGCTCTGACTCTGGTTCACAAACTGGCTCGGAGAGACCTGACTGAAGAGTGCCGTTGGTAAACCTGACAGCTGATTTTCAGCGGGAAATGAGCCTCCACCGGGAAACAGCAGGTCATCCAGTCCATTCAGGTCATAATCAAAAATTGCTACCCCGCCGCCAATGGATTCCAGGATCGTATATCTGTTGGCAGCTTCATCATTCTGATAGACAAAGTCGATCCCGAGAGCTTCAGTACGATCGACGAATCGAATGGGAGACGGACTGTCATCTGCTTTCTGTCCGACAGTCGAAGGAGGCTGTACTGTGGATTGAGAACCACAGCCTGCAACCAGGCAGAACAATGCCATACAGAAACAATATCGTAAAATCATTTCACCTCGATCGCGAATATAAGAAAATAATAATCGAACTATTATTTATCCGAGCCTGTATTCTGTTTCTCATTATCAGATCGCTCATAATATTTCTTTAATGCCTGAGTGGCCCTCTGATTATCCGGATCATAATACAAGGCATTTTTCAGCCAGACGATTCCCTGGTTATCTGAAATATGTTCCAGAAAGATCTCTCCAATCTCTGCTCGCAGTTCTGCATTATTCAGATCTTTCTGCAACAGGTCAAAACATTCATCCAGTCGGGTAATTGCGGCTTGAGTCTTTTGTACTATCTGGATCTCTGCTTCCGCTTTTTTCAGTTTTTTTATTTTGCGATAGGCATCAGCCAATGCCAGTCGTGCTTTTCTGTCTTTGGGATTTTGTGATACAGCAGTTTCCAGATTCGTCACCGCCTGCTGATAATTTCCGGCTGAGAGTTCCAGTTGCCCCAGCTGTAATGTAACGGCATTGCTGGCTGCATGTGCCGGATCGCCGACTTCGCGGAAATCTTTCATAATCTGTGATTCAGGCAGTTGTTGAACCTGTTTCAGGATTTCGCGGGCTGCTGACACATCCTGCTGCATGCGCAGACAGCGGGCCATGCCCACCAGGGCGGCGGCATGCTGCTTCTGCTGTTGCAGACACTGTTGATAATAGTCCAGCGCGGCATCAACCTCATTATGTGAAAGTTTGATGCGCGCGAGATTGTAAGCAGCAGGGATATCTCCCGGATTTAATTTGAGAGCCGTTTTGAACTCAGTTTCCGCCAGGCTCCAGTTCCCCTGGTGCTCCAGAATTCGTCCCTGGTAATAATGTGGAAGTGGATCTTCAGGAAAATCAGCCTGCCAGACCTCAATGACACGTTGTGCGTCTGCAAACCGATAATTCAGAATACAGCTGTTAACAAACGTTTCGCAGATATCAGCAGCATTTCCCCTGGGATCGATCAACATATCAGCCAGATGCTGTTCCAGGTTTTTCAGGTCCCCTAC
>JAGQQP010000816.1 GCA_020426085.1 Planctomycetaceae bacterium
TGACTTCTTACTAAGCTGGACGAATCAGCCAGGCATCGGACAGCCTTCTCTTCTGGGAGGCCCCCAGGAGTGATTTAGTAGTCAAATACTAAAGAAGGTCACGTTTACTGTTCAAGGAGCGAGGAAGGGATTCTCAGCGGCTCAAAGCGTTGTAGTTTTACACGAAAAATTACAGAATAGCGGACTAGATAGCTATGTTGAAAGTTGTTTATTGAAAACGGCTTATAAGTCGGGATGACAAGATTTGAACTTGCGACCTCTGCGTCCCGAACGCAGCGCTCTACCAGGCTGAGCCACATCCCGCGGGACGTTCATTCTATCATGCGGCGATAATGGGTCAACGCAGTGGAGGCATTTGTAGTCAGAGAATTAGAAGAGCAGAACTGGTTCTCGACCATTCAATCAGGTCTATTAGTAAGGTTGAACGATAGGGGCGCCTGCTGTGGTGGGTTCGGTCGGGAAATGGGCCGGGTCAACATTGACTGGTTCAGGTAAAGCAGTCATATAGGGAGTTCCCATCTGGACTGGCTGACCTGTCATGCCCGGGGCCACCAGCATCGGCTGAGAGGTGACGACCTGTTCGGAATACCCGCCTGCCTGGCTTATCTGGCCTGCATTCATCATGGCAACCGTGCTTGTTGTGCCGCCTGTCGAATAAGTCGGGAGTGGGTGTGCATAGTTTGCCTGTGCGGTACGAGATCGGTAACGCAAGAGGCTACCGTTACCCATCGGTCCGTGTTCCCAGCCTTTTGCTACGATACGATCCTGTGAGTTGGCTGTGTCATATGGCTTCTTGATGGAAGCGATTCGGGATTGTACCTGAGGCTGATACCATTCTGAGTAGAGTGATTGCTCATACATGGCGAGTGCTTCTTCTGAGCGTCCTGTCTGCTGGTAGACCTGCCCCAGGTGAGCTAAAACTTTGGGATGGTTCGGGTCTACATTTGCAGCTGCTTTGAGAGACTGTTCTGCACCATTGATATCTCCGGACTGTTCCAGCAGCCAGGCCATTTCCAGGTGTGATTCGGCAATGTATGGCTGGGTATCGCGCCACGCAGTGATATGCTGAACGGCTTCCTGCTGACGTCCCTGACTGATCATTAACTCGGCCAGACCGTGATGTGAGGGCTGGTGAGACGGGTCTAGACGCAATGCATTCTGGTAAGTCTGCTCGGCTCCCGCCAGATTTCCCTCTTTCTCCATGACAACCGCCAGATTATGGACATAGTCTGGATTGCCGGGGTTATCTGCAATCGCACGGGTGAATGATTCCCTCGCTTTGGCATATTCACCGCGTTGATAATATCCATTTCCCATTTCATTACTGGCTACGCCATGCATCGTATTACAGCCGGAAAGCGTGAAGCTCCCCAGTGAAAACAGAATGGTCAGATTGCCGATTAACGAAAAGTTGATCCGGGTCAAGTGCATCGTGCACAGCTCCATCGTTTGTAAGCACGCTTCAGAGTCCTGTTCTGAATTTCATGCTGTCGGAAAAATGGTTTGGATTGGGGAAATCAATTTAAAGGTTTGATAAAGTCAATCAGATATGACTGGGAGAGAAGTGCGGGAAAGATAGCAGTCCACGAAAATTGCAGCAAGAGGAGTTTTTCTAAATCCGCTCAAAAAATCGACGAAGACTGAAAATTATTTTGGAACACAAGTCCCTGCTGAAAATGAAGATAGGACATTTTCAACAGGGAGAATCTGTGGTACTGCCGACAGGAGTTGTCTATGTTGTTACGGGAGGGCTGGTTTATCTGGAGAAGCCGGGCTGGCTTCCTGTGGATCAAGTAATGAGCCATGTTTTTCAATATGAGTAAACCAGCGGCGTGCAGTGGCCCGTCGTTGTGTTGGTGTCGCGATGGCCGAGTAGTCGACGGTGCGTCCTGTTAACTCATTGATGTAATTAAAGGCCAGTTCGCGTACAGCGACATTGTTATTTTCCAGCCATTCCACAAGTCGACCCGAGATAAATCGGTCCTGGGCATCTTCCTGCTGGAATCCCCAGAGCAGGCGTTCCAGGATTTCTACCATCTGCGGGGAGAACTGGCTTTGCAGAGCTTCATTCAGCAGCTTGCCAT
>JAGQQP010000817.1 GCA_020426085.1 Planctomycetaceae bacterium
CGCCGCGTTCTTTGAAACACTCGATCTGGACGAAACCGGTCTGCTGATCGCCGATGAAGTGCTCAAAGAGATTCGCGGTCGGCTCGGGTTTCTGCTCCGTTGCGGCTTGAATTATCTGACACTGGATCGCACGGCGCCCACACTCTCCGGAGGCGAAAGCCAGCGCATCCGGCTGGCCGGTCAGATTGGCTGCGGTCTGGTAGGCGTCGTCTATATTCTGGATGAACCTTCCATCGGCCTGCATCCCCGCGACAATACCATGCTGCTGGAAAGTCTGTGTGATCTCCGCGATCAGGGGAATACGGTCATCGTGGTCGAACATGACGAAGAAACGATGCGGGCCGCCGATCATATCGTGGACTTCGGCCCCGGTCCGGGGGTGCGTGGCGGATACATTGTCGCCGAAGGTTCCTACCAGAACGTACTCAAAGCAAAAGAGAGCGTCACCGGACAGTTCCTGTCGGGTAAAGAGAAAATCGAAATTCCCGAACAGCGCAGGCCGCTCGTCAAAAAAGATTCGATCGTCATCAAGGGGGCGACGCATCACAATCTGAAGGAGATCACCGCCCATATTCCCACGAAGGGCTTGATCTGCATCACCGGCGTGAGCGGTTCCGGCAAGAGTTCGCTCGTCAATGATATCCTCTGGCCCGTATTGAATAAGAAAGTCAACAAGGGGAAAGGGAATCCCGGAGCCCATCAGAAAGTCACCGGACTGGAACTGATCGACAAAGCCATCGACATCGATCAGTCCCCCATCGGCCGGACTCCCCGCTCCAATCCCGCGACGTATGTCAAAGTGTTCGATCTGATTCGTGACCTGTATGCAAAGCTCCCTGATTCGCGGATGCGGGGCTACAAAGCGGGACGATTCAGTTTCAATGTGCCCGGCGGTCGCTGTGAAGCCTGCGAAGGGCACGGCGCCAATAAACTGGAAATGGACTTTCTGGCGGATGTCTGGGTCCCCTGTCCGGTGTGTGAAGGCCGCCGCTTTCATCATGAGACGCTGGAGATTCGCTATAAAGGGGCCAGCATCGCGGAAGTGCTGGAGATGGATATTCAGCAGGCGATTGAACATTTTCAGAATGTGCCCAAAATTCTGAAACTGCTCGAATCGCTGCACGATGTCGGCCTCGATTATCTGAAACTGGGTCAGCCTTCGCCCACTCTGTCCGGCGGAGAAGCACAGCGGGTGAAACTCGCCCGCGAACTGGGAAAACGTTCGACAGGCAGTACGTTTTATCTGCTGGATGAACCAACGACCGGCTTGCATTTTGCCGACGTGAAGCTGCTGCTCAAAGTTCTGCATCACCTGGCGGATGCCGGGAATACAGTGCTCGTGGTCGAACATCATCTGGATGTGATTAAAACCGCTGACTGGGTGATTGATCTCGGCCCCGAAGGAGGCGAAGGGGGAGGCACGATTCTGGTCGAAGGGACGCCGGAAGAAGTCGCCGCCTGTCCCTGGTCTTACACCGGACTCGCCTTGAAAGAACAGACCGATCTCGTTCCCGCGAAAACCGTCAAGGGGAAAAAGAAACAGACACTGACGTTAAACAATCCACATCTGCGCTGGCAGTCGGCCAATACAAAGCAGAAAGGAAAGTCCAACGGCGACAGCACACAGATTACCATCCGCGGTGCCGGCCAGCACAACCTGCAGAACCTGGATCTGCAGATTACCCGCGACCAGATGAACGTCTTCTGTGGCCCGAGTGGCAGCGGCAAGACTTCCCTGGCGATGGACACACTCTACGCCGAAGGGCAGCGGCGTTATGTCGAATCCCTGTCCGCGTATGCTCGCCAGTTCCTGGGGCAGATGCCCAAACCCAAGTTCGAACACATTCACGGCCTTTCACCCGCGATTGCCATCGAACAGAAAACGACCGGACATTCTCCCCGTTCCACGGTGGGAACGGCTACGGAAATCTATGATTATCTGCGCGTGCTCTATGCCCGGCTGGGAACGATGTACTGTCCCGACTGCGATGTTCCCGTCGAAACGCAGACGACCGACGAAGTAATTGAACGCATTCTCGCGATGGAGGCAGGCACAAAACTGCTGATCCTGGCGCCCGTCGATA
>JAGQQP010000081.1 GCA_020426085.1 Planctomycetaceae bacterium
CCTCGACCCGTTTCTTATCTTCCGCTGATCGTGATGCCACACGCTCAGAGAGAATTTTGACCAGATCATCGGAAAATTTCTCTGCGATATCAAATTCAAAGACTTTCAGTTCGCCGGTATGGTTCAGACTGCTGACCGCAACCAGCTGCTTGCCCCCAGGATGAATGGCCACACCAAAAATGCGTCCCTTCAGAGCAGGGAACTGACGCACCAGATTGGCATCATCACCAATCACCCGCTTTGACTGCCGGAAAACATGATAAAGTTTCGGCACACCGTCCGCTCCGCCAACCAGCACCGTATCCTGGGTCGGATGCCGATCAATGGCAGCCAGCCCTCCGGTCAGCGCTTTGGGAGTAATCGAAGTGATGTTATCGACGAACCGCTGTGTTTTCACTTCCGTCAGTTTAGTTGTACGATCGCGGCTGACAGAAATCAGATGGCTGCCATCCTTGGAAAACACGGTATCCAGTACCCAGTCATAGTGGGCATTCTGGTAGAGGACTTCTTTTCCGGTTTCGACTTCAATGGCGCGGACCGTATTGTCACTGCAGCCAAATGCGAGAAGCTTTCCATCGGGAGACCAGCTGGCCCCGTATATGGTATCGTAGGTGAGGGGGATTGATTTCTTCAGCGTTTTGGTTGCCAGATCCCAGATCTGAATCTCTCCCCGTTCTGCAGGAGTCCCGCCTGTGACAGCCAGATATTTCCCATCCGGTGAGAAGCGAATCGATTCGATGCGTTGTGATTTTCCAATCAGACGGGCCAGAATCTGATCACCGTCTGCAGCATGTAAAATCACTTCATGGAACCCGGCGACTGCCAGAATTTTTCCGTCAGGCGAATAAGTCAGTGAAGTGATCACCGGCGGAGCAGAGTAGGTGGGTGGATGCTCCTGATTGAATCGGTACTCTACCTTAGCCGGCGAATCATTTTTAGCTCCCTGCTGAATCCACAATCGGACCAGATTAATCTGATCTTGAGACAGAGGCGTTTTGGCTTTCGGCATTTCCGCTTCATTGCCTTTGGGTGTGATCAACTGAACCAGATAGCTTTCATCCGGCTTACCAGGCACGATCGCTCTGGTCTCACTTTCCCCCCCTTTGAGTAAATGAGAGAATTCGGTAACCACATAATCCCCTTCAGGATTTCGAGGATGGTGGCAACCGGCACATTGTGCCTGCAGGATCGGTCTGATCTGCTGATAAAAGCTGACTTGATTCTCAGCAGCAGAAACATTCGCTGTAAACATAAACAGGCTGGAAACAGAACTGGCGCAGAATGCGGCAGTGAAAAAAGCAATGGTACGGATCTTGTCGCAGGACATGAACCTCAACCCCCTTGTGGCAAACCTAAGTTAAAATAACTCTGGTGATGAGAAGAGAGAATCTCCTCATTGCCCCTTATTGATTTTCAGAGGGCTCATAATTAGAAGAGCGCAAATCAACCAGGGTGAGAGTAGTGGAAGGATAAGTTTAACTCTGATTGTTCCTCAATCAGAAACTTAATATTCGACTGCATTGATATCTAGTATTATGAATACATCCTGATACCTCGTCGATGAGAATTTCACGTTTTTCAAAAAAAAATTTGAAGATTTCCCTCTCCATATCTCTACCACGACCTTTTCATAAGATTGTTAAAGAACTGTCGCCTGCGACAAAAAAAGAGGTGGCTGTTTCCAGCCACCTCTCTCACTCAGGTAGAAAATCAACCCAAGCAGGTACGAATCACAACGAATTCGTTCTCTTAAAAATCGCTATCCGGGTCCGCCAGTAATTTCGCTGGAGGAACATTGGCGGCAATCTTTCCGAAGGCAGTCAGTAACTGTGACTTCATGTCTTCAATTGTTGCACCACCGGGAGCATCAATACAGATACCATTGCACGCTTTGGCCATGGCCTGCATAAAGCTGCGATCTGCTCCTTCACCCACAGTCATGGTGTGAACTGTATATCCCAGGTTGGCTGCTTCTACAGCCTGCCAGAAAGCATACTGTTTGTGCCGATCACTGGTGGAATAGTCTGCATGACCATCGTCATCAAAATCGGTCACCTTATCCCAGTCCCAGCTACCTGGAAGTGACCAGCCCGAAGGCGAGCGGTTTGCATTACCGTCGGTCATGACCAGGATTGTAGGTCGGGCACCAGCACGGCCATGAGACTGCAATAATTCTTTTGCATCTTTAATCCCATAACCCATACCCGTGTAAGGAGCATAGTGAGAAGCCTGCTTGTGTCTCTGGATCGTATCGATATCCGCGTATCGATTCGTGATCAACTCGTCTCCCAGATCGACAGATTCAGAAATTCCCTGTTCATTTAAAACGGACTGGACACGGGATGTATCATCATAAGTCACCAGTCCGATGTGGTCGCCGAACTCCAGCCCGCTGAGGAACTGGGTGAACAGCGTCACGCCTTCTTTCATTGCATGGAACGGATAAATGGGGGCCCGCCACAGATCTTCAGACTGACTGTTCAATTTGCGTTGCCCGATCAGATATCCCATCAATGTACGGTACCCATATTTTTTACGATACCCGTAATCGTTGACACTGCCGTTGGTACGAACCCAGTTGATGTAGTTTTTCCACTGACTCTTACTGCTATAACTTGAGGGTTCACCATTCAGATTGCCGTAGTAATTCTTGCCTTCCTGAGGGAAGGGGTATTTTAAATTACCGTTGGAATCCACTTCATCCAGATCCAGCGCACGATAAATGTAATCATTGTCATTGGAGCTGATGTAGGTACCGACTTCGGAATCAATCTTACCGTAGCCCGCTGCGGGGAATTTCAGATTTCCGGTATCAGAATAGGTTGCACCAGAGGCAACCAAGGTATCCCAGACGTCATCCAGGTTTGCTTCCACGGCCGATTTCCCCAGACGATACGAGGACATCGCATCAAATTCACTGTCGTAGCTCATGGAGCCTGAATAGTCGAGAACAAGCACGATGTCACGGGCTTCAATAAATGCGATCGCTGAGGTTGTCACAGCCGCTGTTTTTTCATCCATGAAACCGGCGAAAAACAGCTTCAGGCGGGAATCCGCTTCCCCGTCTTTTGGATTGTCACGGCGGGCTGTCACCTTCACCACATTATAAGGTTTGGCGCTTTCACCCCAGATCATATGAAATGTCCCGGTGCTGTCCTGGTACCGTTTACCGAATTCGACGTCGGTTTCAGGGTCAATATAGACCCCGTTTAACCGGGCGACTTTTTCAGCAACCGCTTTGGCAGCTTCGACGGCGATGGAATTCGCATCCTGCACATCACTGCTGACATTCTGGCTGCCACCGATACCGTCAGCTGTTGTCTGCACGGCATCAGTAATCTGTTGAGCCGCCGCCAGCGCTGCCGCTTCGACGGCGTTACGCATTCTCGTTTTCGTCATTGTGATCACGGCGATATCGATACCGAATGCCATGAAACCCATCGTTGCGACGAGGACAGGCGCGGCCATCACCATGAACGCACCGCGACGACCCTTGTCGTGCGGGGAACTGGTCTCCTCATCTTTCAGTTGTTGCAATTGTCTCATGTTTTCCCCCTCTTGTACTCTGAAATAGAGCCACTGACACTTAAGTAAATTGTGCGTTTCTAGTTGACGATTTTAGTCGTACCATTATTCAAAATCAGATCCCAGACAGGATCACCAGCCATTGGTTTAGCCATCGAACCTTCCAGATTCATGATGTCTGACAACGTGGAATTCAAAGCGCCTTCAGGAATCTCGATACCAATTCGAAATAACCGGTTTCGATTGCTGGTGTCACTTAAATCAAATTCTGATCCCGAGCTGGGAGGATTGGGCATGGGATCTAATGGAACCCCGTTTTCATCATCCGCATGGGTAATTGTGATCACCAGATTGTTTTCATCATTCGGAATTCCCGAGGCACGCAGGAAGTTGCGAACATCCAGAATGATTTTGTCATTCAATGTCTTGCCGGCAGGCAGCTTTAATCCGGCGTCCATGGAAGCCAGACGACCTGCCTGGGCAAGGGCCGCATCCATCACGGTCGTAGTGTGAACAGCTTTTCGTACTGCGACCATTCCCAGAATCAACGCCAGAAAAACAGGCGCAATTAATGCAAATTCGACCGCTGCGACACCGCGACGGTTTTGCTCTGATAGAACTGACTGGATTCTCTGTTTTTGGATAACTTGCATGAAAATGCTCCTGCAGGCGGTTGCCTGCCGAATTAAGTAAATTTGATCTCTGACTGATTACTCGTGACGTTTGACCGAATGTCCGGACAAAACCATGTTTGCTTCTTTAGCGGCAGCTTCTGCAGCTTTAGCCGGATCGACAAAAAACGTACTGAGTAATCGAACATCTTTGTATGGCACTTCAACGCGGACCACGAATAACTGGGCCTTTTTGGCGTTGGATAATTCGAGATCAGGTAAGCTGCTAAAATTAATTTGAGATGCATCCACTCCCGGTGTATCAAACAGACTGGCATCTTTGACCATGATGTTAGCCAGTTCGGCATCGAAGACAGTATTCAGCAGGGATTTGACTTTGGTTTGCACCTGCGCAGTCGTTACTTCTTCACAACGCCCCAGTTTGGCACCTTCCTGTGTCGCTTCCTGGATAATATTGGAAACCATGTAAGCATAAGCAAATTCAAAAATGGCATACACAAACACAAGAAATACCGGAGTCACAAATGCCAGTTCCACCAGGGTGAGACCGGAACGTGCTGCTTTCCGTTTCTGATTTGATGCCATTCGGCAATGCCGCTTTAACATTTTTCTTCTCTTGAAAAGGTGATTCAAGTCCCTCCATGGTCATCGCTTTCTAAATCTGCTGTCGTGCAGTGTGCCGGGAGAACTCTTTCAAGAGGGGTTGGAATTGTCCAATAAAACAATAGCTCAGAATTTCCCACCTGCAGGTCTTTTTCTTACAATTTTCCGGAAAACTTCTGGTGTTGAAAAATATCATCAGGTCTCCATAATGCAGCAGAGTCCAATAGGGTCCTGTAGAAAAAAAACACCATTTTTCTTACTGAATTTCGTAATATTTGTTAATTTCTTGTGTCTGAGAGACTGATATGAAGGCACTTCAATTGAAATTCATGTTGCTTTAGCGATACACTGTCAGCAGTCGTGCCAGCTGGTTACATGAAATCAATAAAACAAGATATGTTTTGGCAGAAATAAATTATGGGTAAAAAGGCATCGTCAACGATCAAGGCAGGCTCAAACATCCAGGTGAAAGAAGGGATCTGTGTCCCGGAATTTCCGGAAATCTGCTGCGAAGGCTGGACGGGAATGGTCGTCGAAGTGCGTGGTAAAAAGGTTTCTGAACGAACCTATATTCTCGAATGGGACGATGAAACCGAACAGAAAATGCCGGCAGCTTATAAATCGCAATGCGAAGAACAGGGCCTGTTCTTCAAAATGGCCTGTCTGCCCGGCGATGCATTGATCCCATTGGAAGATTAAAGCTCCACATCGTCTCGTCGAACGAAGGCAGATTCACAGTTCGCCTGAAGTTCTGCTGCAATCTCTGAAATAGATCGTCCCAGCCCCGGCACACAATACCCCGGATCCAGTTCCGCCAGAGGCACCGCCAGAAAAATTCGACTGCCGATATCCGGATCGGGAACAATCCGATGGGCCATCTGCAACTGCTCTTCATTAAAGAGTACCAGGTCAACATCAATGGTCCGCGGTCCATTTTTATTCAGCGGATCGCGCACACGCAGCAGCCGAGCCTCAATTCCCGGGATGACTTCATCCCAGATTCGTTGCGCATCACAGTCAGTTTCCAGCAACACAGCCGCATTTAAAAAATCGGCCTGATGTTCATCTCCCACCGGCTCACTCTGCCAGACTGAAGACTTGCGGATGATATTACCACGCTCTGCCAGCAGCCTGACCGCCTGGGGAAGATGGTATTCTGGATGAATATTACTGCCTAATGCCAGATATACCTGATTCATTTCAGCCCCCTGAAACATCCTCACGCGTTCTGACGACCTTCACACCGACCGAACGGGCAAAGCGCAGTGCCCCCGGTTTTTCTATCTGTATTTCTACTGACTGAACTTTGAGATCTCGCAGACAGATCCGCGCCACTTCCTCCGCCATTTTTTCCACCAGTTGAAAATGCGAGTTCTCTACCAGATCAATGATCTCTTTGGTGATCGTTCGATAATTCACGGCATCGTTGATATCATCAGACTGACCCGCCGATTTCAGATCGACCTGCATGTTGATATTGATGAGCACATCCTGTTTTTTTTCGCGTTCTTCATCGTTGATGCCGATGATTGTGCGTAACAGTAAGTCGGAAATATGAATTTGATCAGGCATTTTACTGAGTGTAATTTAAAATAGGGCAGACTTATGATGCAGACCGGCTACAATACTGGAATCACTATAGTCATAATGCCTCTGATTGCACAGCGAAGAATTCCTGACTTCTGGCAGGAACACATCGATTCACAGCAACCACCTCTCTAGTGAGGTTACAAAATAGAATGAGCTGAAATGAACCAATCTCCCGTATCAAGACGTGAATGGCTGAAACAGACACTGATCCATTCGATGGGCGTCGCAGCCGCCAGCCAGTTACAAATCGCTTCTTCGTACGCTGCCTCCGCAAATCCACCGGTGATTTTACTCAGATCGGGCTGGCAAACCGTTAATATCGGTGATATCGGACATTCCCCCGGAATTTTAAAACTTCTGGAAGTGTATGCCCCCGAATTTGAAATTATTCTCTGGCCAAACAGTGTCGATCGTGGCGTGGAACCGATGCTGCAAAAACGTTTCCCCAAACTGAAAATCGTCAAAGGGCGCCTCGGCCGCAATGGGAAACTGGACTCAAAAGAGTTACAACAGGCGTTCGATCAGGCCGATTTCTTTGTGCACGGCTCAGGCCCCAGTGTGGTTTCACGCCGGGAACTGGCATTCTGGAAAAAACAGACAGATAAACCGTATGGCATCTACGGCGTCACCGTCTCTGAGATCAATCCCGAACTGCATGAACTCCTCTCGGGAGCCGATTTCATTTTCACCCGAGAGACGCATTCGCTCAAAAATCTCAAAGAAGCTAAAGTGACCTCGGCACATCAGGATTTTGCCCCCGACGCGACCTTTGCGATTGATCTGACCGATGACGCGAAAGCGGCCGCATTTCAGCAGAAACATCAGCTGGAACCGGGCAGTTATCTGTGTGCCGTCCCGCGTTTACGCTATACACCATACTACAAAATTCATAAATCCAACCGCTGGACCAAAGAAAAAATCGCAGAAGTCGATGCGGTCAATCTGCAGTATCAGGAACAGGATCATGCCAAACTGCGGGCTGCCATTATTCAATGGGTCCGTACCAGCGGTCAGAAAGCCGTCGTCTGCCCTGAAATGACCTACCAGACTGAAATCATTCATCCACTGGTCATCAATCCGCTGCCTGCAGATGTTAAATCCAAAGTCGTGGCCCACGATGAATACTGGCTGCCCGATGAAGCCGGTTCATTATATCGAGATGCTGCTGCAGTCGTGAGTATGGAATGCCATTCGCCGATCATCGCCTGTGCGTTCGGAACCCCCGGACTCTATGTCCGTCAACCCACCGATACGATCAAAGGTCAGATGTGGTACGATATCGGCTTAAAAGACTGGACTTTTGAAATTGATGAGGTCAATCAACGGCAGATTGCCGAACGCGTCATTCAGATTTACAACAATCAAGCCCAGGCGGATGACAAGTTGAGGGAAGTGATGCAGTCAATTCAGAAACGACAGCAGAACACCATGCAGGTTCTGAAACAGGCAGTTCTTAAGGCACATTCATCCTGATCTGATTTCAGAAGTGTATAACTATCAGAGACCACCTGTGAGCTGTTCGCCGCCGGCAACCGTCAGGACTTCGCCTGTCACAAATTCAGAACGCAACAGGTAGAGCAGGGCACTGCAAATTTCATCAGTGTTTCCTGCGCGCTGCAGGGGCACTTTCTGCGCCCGCTGATCGAGATAAGATCGATCTTCACCCGGGGGAGGGAGTATCGCTCCCGGTGCGATGGCATTGACCTGGATCGCAGGTGCCAGCTCCAATGCCAGGCATTCTGTAAGTGTGACCAGCCCGGCTTTGGAAATCCGGTAGGCCAGATGTCCTTTCCCGGCCCGTTGTGCCCGCCAGTCGACAATATTCACAATCTGTCCCGTCTGTCCAGACTGGAGCTGTTCCGCAAACCGCTGGCTGAGGAAAAAAGGCGCTTTCAGATTGATATCCAGATGGGAATCCCAGTCTGACTCGGTTGAATCAGTCAGTCCTTTATTTTCGAAAACGGAGGCACTGTTGATCAGAATGTCGACTTTGCCGAACCGGGTCACTGCCGCTTCGAAGATCGCAACAGATGCTGTCACAGGGTCAGACAGATCTGCCGAAACACAAATCGCTTCACGCCCCCGTGTGCTGACTTCTTCACAGGTCTCTTCCGCCGCCTCATTTGAATGGTGATAATGAATGCAGAGATCAACTCCTGCTTCTGCTAACGCCAGCGCCATCGCGCGGCCGATCCGAACCGCTGCCCCCGTGATGACTGCGACCTTGCCTTCCAGATTCAACACAAACTCCTTCAGGGAAACAGGAATAAAAAAAGCCCCAGTCATCAAACCAGGGCTATTCTGAGCGTTACCACAGTGATTTCATTCAATTTATAGCGGAAACGGCTTCTTTGACAACCGGGATTCTTCCAAATGCCCGTTCAATTTTGCCAACCAGGATCTGCTTTGTGAAGTCAGATTTCAGAATATAGTCACTGGCTCCATGGTTGAACGCCTGAATAATGGACGTAGTAGATCGGTTCGATGTCATCACCAGCACTTCCACATCGCGGGTCAGGGGAGACTCCTTGATATATTTGACGGACTCGGCATGATTTCCATCAGCTCCATCCAGATCGAGCAAAATCAGATCGGGAGAATTCAAAGCGGCGTCAATAAACGCTTCTTCTATCGATGCTGCCGTTTCCACATGATATCGTTCGTGCAACAACCCTTTAAACAAGGCACGATTCATTTCGTCCTGATCAATGACTATCACACGTTTTCTGTCTGTCATTTCGTGTTCAAAATCAATAATCTCTCCCAGCTGTCCCACGAAGCCAAAATAAACGGCAATCGGGCCGATCCCCGTCTGGAAAACTCCGCAGCGGGACCCCGCTTCCGGCGGGTAAAGTGTATCAATCTGCTCCGTTTCAATCTCAATCGGGTGGCCGAGTTGGAATCCCATATGATCTACCGCTTTTTTAGCCTGACCAGCGATCATATTTGATAACTCACAGGCAAAATCGGTCAGAACCTGTTCATCGGTAGCCAGTTCCTCATCAATCAGCAGAGAGACTGCCTGGGAAACCAGTTGCCGGGGAACATTCACCACCACGATCCCTTTGCCGGGACCGTTGACCTCAATCGCAGAGCTTCTTTCAAAGCGCGGTGCTTCATCGACATCGACAATCTTTTCCAGCTCGGCTGTCGTGCCGACAAAATATTTGAATACATCGATCACAGAATTAATGACCGGGTCCGAGAACCGTCTGGTCAATGTTTCTGTCGTATGTGTTGCAGGAATAAGTGACATAACTGAATCCATCTTTAACATTTTTTGCCTCTGAAGCATTCATTCCGCGAAAGCAGGAACAGATTCACAATCCGTTTTCTGATCTTCAGAACATTTTCAGATTTGATATTGGGTGCTTAAACTATATGTCAGAATTCCCGATACGCTGGAGACGATTGCATTGGGAACCCGGCATACAATAGGCACCCGCTCTCAAAGTTGTTAAAATCAGCACAACCCGTTTGTGACCAGAATAAACTGAACCGGAACGGGAACAGCATCATGTCACACCTAACGCCTGTTTTTAGGCGGCTAAAGCATAATTCCTCGAAATCTGTCCTCAGACGATGAAAGAATCAGCATATGAACTCCCGGTTTTCTTTTTTTCGTATTTTTTTCATCTCCTTTCTCGGACTGCATTTATGTCACCCTGCTTTTGAAGCATCTGCCTCCACAAATCCTGCAGGGAAATCTGAGTGGTCAGGCAGACAGGATACCTGGCATGGCTTTCAGCGAAACCACTTTCAGATCGAGGACCGCAAGTGTTATGTGGTCATCCCGCAGAAGGCCGCTCCCGGCAAACCCTGGGTCTGGCGCGCCCGGTTTCCTGACTTCCACTATGAGATGGATGTCGAACTGCTCAAACAGGGTTTTCACATCGCCTATCTCGATGTCGCCGACCTGTTTGGCTCCCCACAGGCAATTGCATACGGAAACAAATTCCATGATGTACTGACGAAACAGCACGGATTTCAGAAAAAGGTCGCTCTGGAAGGGGTGAGTCGTGGTGGACTGTTCATTTATAACTGGGCGCTGGCCAATCCCGATAAGGTCAGTTGTATTTACGCGGATACACCGGTCTGCGATTTCAAAAGCTGGCCCGGCGGCAAAGGAGCCAGTCCCGGCTCGGAAGCGCGCTGGCAGGCCTGTCTGAAAGCATACGGCATGACGGAAGCGGAAGCCCTCGACTATCAGCTGAATCCGGTGGACCGTATCCAGGTCATCGCCGAAGCGGGAATCCCGGTTCTGCACATCATTTCAGAAAACGACCAGGTCGTTCCCCCAGCCGAAAATACACGCTTGATGTTCAGCCGGGTTCCCGAGCAGTATCGCAAGGATAATTTCAAAATCATTTCGGTCAAAACAGGGACGGAAAAATCAAAAGGACACCATTTTACGCATCCAGAGCCCGAGCAGGTTGTTACCTTTATCAGAGAGAACACGCTCCAGAAAAGCCAGAATAACTCCTCAAAAAAAAGAAACCGGCCCCTGACAAATTTAGCAGGATTGTCCAAAAAACCGAATTCGATGCTTTTTTTTGATCCCCAAATCGAAAACAATAGATGCAGGCACGGATGCTCGTTAAACAGAAGCAAACCAGATACTTACTGAATT
>JAGQQP010000818.1 GCA_020426085.1 Planctomycetaceae bacterium
AGTCCGGCCCGTTTGAGCGCCAGATGAATGCACTCTGCCTGCCGCGAAGAATTCGGAAGTACGAAATCGCTGGCATCAGAATTCATGGCATAGCCGACAATTTCCCCGTAAATTGTAGCTCCACGGGCTAAAGCATCGGGAAGACGCTCTAAAGTACAGACAGCGCCTCCCTCGGCCACCACGATCCCATTGCGGTTCACGTCAAAAGGTCGACAGGCCTTGGTAGGATCTTCATTTACCGCCAAAGCCCCCTGGCTC
Source organism: Planctomycetaceae bacterium (assembly GCA_020426085.1). GTDB lineage: Bacteria > Planctomycetota > Planctomycetia > Planctomycetales > Planctomycetaceae > Gimesia. The sequence goes on from JAGQQP010000818.1 coordinate 259, forward strand.
TGGAAACTGGCAAAGATCCCGAATGTATGAATACTCTCAGAAACCCCGCCACACAAGGCGAGATCAACCTCATTCAACCGCAGCATCTGCACGCCTTGAATAAATCCGGCGTTCCCTGCAGCACAGGCGGCACCTAGTGTCAGATGCGGACCGGTGATCCCCAGGTTGAGGGTCACTTCCCCGGCTGGGTTATTCGCGACAGTTCGCGGATTGTGATGGTGTGACCAGACTTTGGTGTCATAATCGAACTGAGAAATTTCGTAGACTTCGTTTTCCGTCTCGACATTTCCGTGCTCGGTAATTCCCAGATAAACGCCGACACGATCTCGAGCCACATTTTCCCAGTCCAGGCCTGATTGATTCACCGCTTCATTCGCACAGTAAACAGCGATGGAGCCGGCACGCGTACCGCGGCGGACTTCTTTTCGTTTCTGATAACGTAATTCATCAAAATCACAGACGCCGGCGAGTACATCTCCCATATAGCGGATGTTGTAGTCCACAACTCCCGAACGGCCTTCCAGTAGACTTTGCCGAAATTCATCCAGATTGTTGCCATTCGGAGCGGTTAGACCGATCCCTGTAATGACAATTCTGCTTTGATCATCCATTGATGCCTGCATGGATTTATACCACTCTGATCGATTATATAATGCAATGATGTTTCATGAGCCACTCGACCGCAGCGGTCGGGCAGAGGAAATGTTAGAGTTTAACCCAAGGAGATTACCCGTTCTACTGTAAACTCGCAAGTGGCGCAGCAATTCAGATTTGCGATTCACAATAGAATCAACGTCAACTCTGTTATAATTTCTGTATAGTGTTACCTGAGATGGGACCTCTCCCAAAAACAGTGCCTTATTCAAAATAAGTCACTTAAAAATGGAAGCTATAAGCCCTCACTAGAGGCAGACTTACAGAAGTTTCCTCAGTGACAGTCAGTAACTGGTTCAAAAAAGAAGGGTTTCTCTCCGTCCGGTTTTGATTTGAGCGTACGAATAACAGTATGAACCTGTCCTTGGAAACAGAATTTGATACCGACTCCCTCATGAATCAGATCCCACATGAACAATTTGTTTCGCTGCTGGCACGACATCACAGTCTGATTCGCGGTTTTATCGGAACATTGCTGCCTCATCAGACAGATGCCGACGATGTGTTTCAGCAGACCTGCCTGGTGCTGTGGAGAAAATGGGACACCTTCGACGAAACGCAGAGTTTTTCCTCCTGGGCCTGCGGGATCGCCTTTTATGAAGTGAAAAACTTCCAACGGGTCCAGAGCCGGGATCGTCACTATTTTTCTGATGAAATTCTCTCGCTCATCGCAGCACAACAGTCATCATCACTCACAGAAACCGAACACAGACAACGGGTCTTGCAGAACTGTATTCAGAAACTCGACGCCGAAAGCCGCAAACTCATTCTGGACTGCTACCACGGGAGCCAGAGTATCAAAGAAGTGGCTGAGCAGACAGGGCGTTCCTGTGATGCACTCTACAAGAAACTGTCTCGCCTGCGACTGAAACTGATGGATTGCATGCAACAGACACTCCACTCTCCGGAGATGGGATCATGAACCAGAAACCCACGCCCGACAACCAGACGATTCTTCTGATCGACGCTCTGCTGCAGGGCACCATCAGCGACGAACAACAGTCCGAACTGGAACGGTTACTCGCATCTAATCCTGAACAGCGTCAACTTTATATCGACTACATGCAGGTCCATAACGGACTCTCTACCTGGGCTAATGAAACGACAGAGCCTGCCACCTGGATTCCTCAACCAGCGTCTGAAGCACATCCGTCCCAACGGAAATCCCCTCG
>JAGQQP010000819.1 GCA_020426085.1 Planctomycetaceae bacterium
CGGATTTTCCAGCAACGCTTCAAACAGTTTGTCGACGATCATCTGCCCCTTGATTTCCAGAATCTGATTCTGACGCTGACGGATGACGTGTTTGAGGACGAACGTTTTGAGGATATCGAGAATCGCAGCCGAATCGTCTTTCAGGCAGGCGTTATAACGGACCAGTTCATGTTCGCCTGATTCCAGATCCCGGATTTCGGTGTCGCGAATCAGTCCGCCGACAATGTTGCTGATGCCGTGCTTTAACTGTTTATGAGAACCGGAAAACAGCTTTTCCGTATAGCGGGTGACGACATCCGCCAGGTAGGAATCCTGGAAAGACTTGACCTGCTCCATCACTTCCGCATCCCAGATTCTCTGGGAGACCAGCCCCAGCGCGATCGCATCTTCGAGATCATGTACGCCGTAGGCAATGTCGTCTGCCAGTTCCATGATGGAGGTATCGAACGATTTGCGGACCGTTTTTGCATGCCCGCCCGGCTTCGGTTTGATTTCAGAGAGTATCGCGCGATCGCTGGCGGAGAAGGGCCTCAGAATCCATTCCAGCAGATCCGCGTCATCGTCGTGAATACATTTGGGAGGCCCATAGAGCGAGAGTTTCACGGGGGAATCGTCGCTCTGGTTCTGCAGTTTTTCATAGTTGGCCACCTGTGAATGGGTGGCGGGATATTTCAACAGGCCCAGCAGGGTTCGTCGGGTGAGGTCCAGGCCATGATGATCGGAAAACTCTCCCAGGCGGCAGACGATGCGCAGGGTCTGTCCGTTCCCTTCAAAGCCGCCATCTTTGTGCATGTGCTTATTCAGTGAATACTCGCCTCCATGTCCGTACGGAGGATGTCCCAGATCATGCGCCAGACAGATCGCTTCGATCAGACTGGTAGACGGAATCAGGCTGGGAAGCTGCTCCTGATGATCTGAGAACCGCAGCCGTGAGGCAATACTGGCGCCAATCTGTGCCACTTCCAGGGAGTGCGTGAGACGCGTGCGGTAGAAGTCACTGTCACCCAGCGAGAAGACCTGCGTTTTGGACTGCAGTCGACGGAAGGCGGACGAGTGAATAATGCGGGCTTTATCACGGAGGAACTGTGATTCAAAGTTTTCCGAATCGGGATCGTTGAACGGTTTTCGCTCGTATCCTTCTTCGTCTTCGCGCCTGCGTAATATCCAGTGATCTTCCATCGTAGCCCTGAAGCGTATTGTCCTGTGAATGTTTCTCGTTAAAGTTCAGTACGATGCAGGATTATATACACTTCCGGCTCAAAGCTGAAGCATGGCCAGAGCAGAGGTCCGATCAGGGTGTTTTCAGGAATTCGTAGTCAGATCAGTCTTAACCAGAGATCAACGTAGGACTGAAACAGATTGCGGTACGAGGCGCTGCACTCGGCGGGCCAGCTGAGTGGGGCGTACAGAAAATTGACGAGGCGAATCTGATCGGGGGACATGTAACCCGTGGAATAACTGAAAATGGCAATCACAGGACCGACACTGAGTACATAGATCAGAATCAACAGGCCCAGCATGAAACAGAGCGAACGCAGAATGCTACTAACCTTCGCTTGCTGATGTGCTGGCATATCGGATTCCCATTAGAGTTTTTTATCAGGCAGATAGTTTAATCAAATCGGAAATTCAGGTAAGTGCAAACTCTGTTTTCTGCGCAAGTAAAGCATGAATTCACTCATAGAACAGACCGCGCGTAGTACGAAAGCAATGCGGTATCAATGAAACCCGGAACAGCCTTCGATCCAGTCAGAGGCATTTTGAAAGATTGTTTCTACGGGGAGATCTTCCGGACGATCGCAGGGGGGGAGTTCAAAGCCGACCTGTTCCCCTAATCCACAGATGTGAAACAGTAACCTGGTGCGATCCTGCTTCGATAACGTGTGATGTGTCGCAATGAGACTATGCAGAAAGTGCAGCCCCCGGGGATGGTTCAGAATCGCCAGGGCACAGGCATTCGTCAGTTTTCCGAACAGGCTTTCCCGCTGCATCCCCTCCAGTAAGAGTGGTAAACCTGCATCGGAATGTAAATTTGCCAGCCTGAGGGCCGCTATGTAGCGTAAATCAGGATCCGGATCGTG
>JAGQQP010000820.1 GCA_020426085.1 Planctomycetaceae bacterium
ATAAACATCTTAGACTGCGTCCAATTTTACTGAAGCGTGTCCAGGTCCATTTGAATCGAGTATATTGGATTGACAGACGCTATGGTTAAATGTGATGCGATCTAGTTACAGTTTAACAATTTAACGTGAAGTGAATTGAATAATGAGTGATCAAAATTCTGAACAGGAACCATGGTATCGTGATGGCCTTCACTTTTCCTGCACTCAATGTGGTAATTGTTGTACGGGAGCGCCTGGTGTTGTCTGGGTTGATGAGACGGAAATCAAGGCGATTGCAGAATTAACGGGAAAAACGACAGGAGAAATCCTGTTGATGCATACGCGTCTCTATGGCGGGAGACGTTCCTTAACTGAATATGCCAACGGTGATTGTACTTTCTTCGATCCTCAAAAACGCTGCTGTACGATCTACGAAGCACGACCTGCTCAATGTAAAACCTGGCCCTTCTGGAATTCCAACCTGGAAAGCCGTGAGAGCTGGGAGGCACTTTCTCCGGACTGCCCGGGCGCAGGTAAGGGAAATTTTGTCAGTTTTGAAGAGATACAGATACAGGCTGCAAAAACAAACTTGTAACGCCCAGCATCAAATTACGTTACAGATCACAAATCCCTCAGGATGATTTTAGAATCACTTTTTACCGAATCGCACACTCGACTCAAATTCAATTCTCAGGCACACGATTTTCATTCCACCTCGCTATCAAATGCCGTTTATTAAGTATGTATTTTTAAAGAGCTTGGAACACCGAAACACGGTGGATTCGAAGTTTCAGCCCCTCTTTTTCCAAATTCATCTGAAGATTGTAAAAAAAAATCCATGTTATTAATTGGGAACAATAACAAGACTGCGAGTTTTCCAGAACCTCTCTGCTCGTCAAACGATTTTAAAACGTATGATGTTTAATAATAATCACTTACAACATCACTCTATCAACAGAATTCGAACAAAGTTCATTTTAATCTGCTGTTGTTGTTTTACCTCGTTTTAGTGAATTCTTGTCTAATACGACACCGTTTCAAAGCTGTGACCGAAGATCGGTCTTGACTTACTGTTCAATTGTGGGAAATAATCTATTGTGACACTAAGTCGTGTAACCCATTACAGTTGAGACGGCTCTAGAGTGCCCAGCGGAAGGGCGTAGCTGTCCGACGGCTTCTCAAAATTGGGAGAACCCAGTCGTGACGAAAAAAGAGATTGTCAAAGTGATTTCGGAAGAGATTGGTCTGACACAACTCAAAACAAAAGAGATTGTGCAAAAAACGTTCGATGCGATTGTTGATACACTTGTTACGGACAAGCGTATTGAACTCCGCAATTTTGGCGTCTTTGAAGTCAAAAAAAGAGCAGCACGGAAAGCCAGAAATCCTCGCACAGGTGATCGTGTGGACGTTGAAGAAAAATACGTCGTCACTTTCAAGCCTGGTAAGGAGATGGAGAAACGAGTTCGGAATCTGGAGGAAGAAGCAGCCCGCTTAAATGCTGCCGCTTCTCAACCATCAGTGAGTCCCCCTGCAGCTTCGGCCCCACCTCCAGCTCCACAGAGCCCAGGTGCCACGCCAGGAGCACCTTCTATGGGAACTTATAACAACGGTTCCTACAGTTCAGGATCTCAACATACTCCTTAGACCTGCTCTCCCAAGACTTTATTGTTGAAAGAACTGGTATGAAATTCTTCATAGCCGGTCTGTTTTGAGGTACACAAACAGACCGGCTTTTTCTATTTCCGAGCTGGTTTTCAAAAGTGAACAAGTGCCACCTGACACCAGCAAAAAACGGCTCTTTTGATAATTGAAACCACCAGCTTCATTCGGATTACCAAAATAATTGGAATAATCCGCATTTTTTACCAAAGTCACCTGATCTGAATGTCGATAAAACGACCTAGAGGAAATTAAAAGCGGCATTTATAATCCTGCCTCTCCAACCTCCTCTCCTCACAATTCAGCACTTTAACCCCTTCGATATCGGTTTGATGCCTTTCATTCAATGGTTTGAATTAAGGGATCGTTGCCTGGGATCAAGACCAGCAAATATGGCACGACCATATCATGGAGAAAAAAATGCGTAAGTTCCTATT
>JAGQQP010000821.1 GCA_020426085.1 Planctomycetaceae bacterium
GATACGAATGAAGTGCTTCCGCATCTTGCCAGCGACGTGCGCCAGAACCTGGTGTCCGTTTTCCAGTTCGACTCGAAACTGAGTATTTGCCAGTGCCTCGGTCACTGTACCTTCGACTTCAATGGCCTCTTCTTTGGCCATAACAATTGTATCCTGTCCAATAAGGTTCATAAAATGGGATTAAGCGATACAACTCGCATAAACCTAACTCCAGTGCCAGTCTGATAAAAGGCATCCGGAAGTTCTCTGAGTCACTTATTGTGACAGGGAGACGCCAAATATGCCAGTCTGAACAGACTCGCAAGTCACATAAGCTCTGATTAAGGCACGGAAATCACTGTAGATACCACGATTCAGCGTTTTTTTATTCTGAAGAACGAGTTTTTTGGTAATCGGATGTCAAACGTGGGGTAAGCTTTATTAAATCGGGCCCTGCTTATAAAAAGTGATTCAAATCAATTGTCGGTCCGAAAATCTGGAAGCTGCCTTTCAGATTGCCACACATCTGACAGGATTGTTGTCATGCAGTATCTCAAAAAATTTCTAGTAGACGAAGATGGTCCAACCGCTGTCGAGTACGCTGTCATGCTGGCTGCCATTGTCATGGTCTGTATTGCCGCCATCGCCGCGATTGGAACCCGCACCAACTCCCTGTTCGAAAATGCGACAACCGAAATGCACAATCACGGCATGTAATCGGCTGGTTTGAATCCAGTTTCATACCTGTCTCTCCCGAATCCTCTGCGTCCTGCAGAATTGAACTTCTACGCCATTCCATTACACTGCAGGGAGTTTTAACCTGCATTCCTAATCTAACACTCCCGGAACTGTTATGCCTGACTGCTATATTGCGCTCGGCGGAAATCAGGGTCCTGTCCGTGAAACATTCTCACGGGCACTGGAACGTCTCGATCAGCATCCGGAAATATCCGTCATTAAAACCAGTGACTGGATTGAAACGGCTCCGGTTGGTGACCAGACGTCTGATCCTTTTCTCAATGGTGCCGCGCAGCTTTCCGTTTCACTTTCCCCTGAATCCCTGCTGAAAGAACTGCAACTTCTGGAAACTGATATGGGGCGCACCAGAGAAGTCCGCTGGGGGGCTCGTCCACTGGATCTGGATATGCTGCTGTATGATCAATTAGTGATCCATACGGAAAATCTGGTGGTCCCCCATCCGGCCTGCTGGTATCGCCGGTTCGTACTCGATCCCCTGGCAGAAATCGCAGCCGATGTCATTCACCCGGAGAAACAGATCACGATTCAGGAATTACGCCAGCGTCTGCTGGTCAAGCCGTTCCAGTTTGTTCTGGCAGGGCTCCCCCCTGAAGAAACCGCATTATTGATCCGAAAGCTGCAGCAACTTTATCCCGAAGTGCAGTTTTCCAGTTGGGAAACTCAGGAATTAACTGGTTCCATCTCACAGGAACCGACCTTGATTGTCTGGCTGGGGGCTCCAACATCTGCTACCAGATTCGAAGATTTGCCTCTGATTCCCCGTTTAGACCTCTCCGAATATCAGAAAAATACTGAACGGATCGTTCATGTCTTGCAATCTGCGCTGGATTTCCGGTAAAAATCGTCTATACTAATAGATAAGGGCTCGCCGATATTTTTAATAAGGCTGCTCGAAATCAGATAATGACGGTTTGATTTCATCAGTCTTACCTGCCTTCGCCCTCCCACCTTTTCGAATTTGGAGACCTGACACGATGCTCAAGATCCTGGGTTCTCAAAAAAGCAAGTTTTGTGATCAGATTACCCGCCGCAACTTTCTCCAGGTTGGTGGTCTCGCGTTAGGGGGTATGTCCCTTCCGCAAATTCTGCAGGCAGAGAATTCTTCGCATCAGCGTCAGAACCACAAAGGGATCATCATGATCTTCCTGCCGGGAGGTCCTCCCCATCAGGATATGTGGGATATTAAGGTCGATGCTCCCAGTGAAATTCGTGGCGAATTCAACGCAATCCAAACCAATGTTCCCGGTGTCGAAATCGGCGATCAGTTTCCGCGGATGGCGCAGATGGCTGACAAGTTCGCGTTTATCCGTTCCATGGTTGGTTCAGATGGACG
>JAGQQP010000822.1 GCA_020426085.1 Planctomycetaceae bacterium
CGTGGCCTTGATCAGCGACGCGCGTCGTATAGGCTCCATTCCAACCTTGGGCATGTCCGCACCCCATCCCGGGCCTGCCGGCCGCAAAACTGTTGCCAGCCATTCGGATGTGATCTCAGACAGAATTCGGGGAGTGGAACCATTCATATTACCGCCGTTTGAAATCAGGTCCGCTTACTCATTAACCGCTGTCCCAGCGTTCTCCCACGAAGCTGTCATTGATCATTTCAATCTGCTCACGGATCGCAGTGATGCGTTCATGATGCAGACCCAGCGTCAAGACATTAAACGCCGCCTCCGGGGTGGGATTGTGATAGTATTCATCCGGCGTCCGCGCGGGCATTGTCGTGTCCAGTGGGAAATCGGTGACTCTGACAAACGCGAGAATACAGCAGACCCGCTGAGCATCGTTTAACTCATTGTTCTGCGGAGTTGATGTGCTCTCATATTCCAGGTCGAGTAACCGGTTCCAGACGGAATGGACGACCTGAGTATCACTGTCAAACAAATCGACCAGAAAAGCAGGCAGGAATTTCAGAAATCCCCAGTAGGACATGAATACCGGCGCTTCGTGGTGAGAAGAAATCAGACTGTGATCCAGTTGATCCCAGCGTTTCCCCGAAAAATCCCGGATGATTTCGTCATAGTCATCCCCCCGACTCTGAACCAACTGGCCTCCGTCGCAGTCTGAAAAATGAGTCGCCGGTGGAAACGAATCATAAATACTGTCAATGACGATCTCCCGGTAGTCGCGATTCCAGTCTCTGTTTTTAACAATAATCATATTGGCATATCTTCATGTGAAGGAGTTTCACTTCCTCCCTCCATTATAACAAAAGGAAAGCGAAACTCCCGAGCCCAGATTCAAGGGTACTCAGTGAATCCGTTTCTACGTTTTTTCCAAATCTCTGGTAGCAATCCAGTTCCGGTTTGCGTTTTTATAATCAGAGGGAAAAGCCTTTACCTATGCGAAAGGGTTCGACCTCATAACCTATTGTTATTATACGACATACAACACAGACCATAAACTCTTTTATTAATACCTGTCTTAAAACATTCGTTATGGAAACCTCCGTTTCCACCTGCTGACGCTTTTGAACGAGCAATCGACTGCAGTATCGGGCCAACTGTATTTTTTAGTTTGACACTTGTTGTCCGATAGGGGGATTTTACTTATGCGAAAAATCAGCACGTTGCTCACAATTCTTGCGTTATCAATGTTTTCCACAGATGCCTTTGCCCAGCGAGGAGGCGGCGGCCCACGCGGCGGTGGTGGTGGAGGCGGCCAACAGATGGGACAGCAGGGTGGCGGAGGTGGACAGTGCCAGCAGGGAGGCGGAGGAGGCGCTCAGATGGGAGGCAGCATGATGCGTGGCGGTGGAATGAATGGAATGGGAGCCATGCAGACTGATACAACAGACACCACGGCCCTGGTCACACAAATGATGTTGAGCCTGGATCAGAATCGGGACGGCATGATCGTCGGCAACGAGGTTCCTCCCAAGATGCGTTCCCGCGTGAAAGACGCCGATGCGAATGGAGACGGCGTATTAAATCGCATGGAGCAACTCGCCGTCATTGATCGGACTAAAATTCTCAGTGGCCGCTCCGATGTCAATGGACTCGGGCTCAATGAAGACATTTTCAAGCGACTGGATACCAATCTCGATACCTTTGTCAGTCCAGACGAAGTGCCCCGTTCTCTACAGCGTCTGTTCCGCACGCTCGATACCAACCGGGACGGAAAGATCGATACCGATGAGCAAAAGGCTGCTCTGTACAAGATCAAAGGGCGACTGAACCCGGAAACCACACGCGCAAAAGAACCTAAAACTTAGACTTGTGCTGTTGGTTATCATCGCTGTGCCGGGAATCGATTAAGACTCTAAATGGTGTAACTCCTTGGGGCAACTGTTACCTCGAACTCCGAGATCGAGAACGGCAGTCTGCTTAGCCAGTCGACGATTGATTCCCGGCACTTTCTCTTTTTGCCGAACTGCTTCAACCGGTCTGATGAAATAGATTCTCAAAATAACTGGCGACACGTTCCAGCTCAGGAGG
>JAGQQP010000823.1 GCA_020426085.1 Planctomycetaceae bacterium
AGTAGGCGGTGGTGGCGGTGGTCGTCCCGATATGGCCGAAGCCGGCGGTAAAGATCCCGAAAAACTGGACGAAGCACTTTCAGCCGGCGCAGACTACTACCGCAGTCAGCTGGAAGCCTGAGTCTGGTAGAATCCAGTTCTAACGGTCAGTGATACAGATCAGAGAAGATTACGGCGATTGAGTTCTGCGACAACGCGTTGCACGATTTGTGAAACATCGTTGTTGTCGAGTTCTTCCGTAATTCCGGTTGCACAACCACCGATGGGCTCATTGGTAAAGCCATGTTCGGAGAGCATGCACTGCAATGTCCGGCTCAGTGTCGAAATATCTGTCTTCTGCTCCGCTGTGATCGGCTGCCGTCCCTGCCCCATCTGAAAACCACGCAGCTCGACAGCAGCACGGAATCCTTCGGGAAACTCTGCGGAATAGATCATCGTATCGAACAGGGTCAACAGGTCATACTGCACGCGGCGGGCTTCATCCAGTTGAGCCGACATCGTCAGGTCATACAACTTACGGGTCAGCTCCGGAACCACTCCCGAACTGGCGTTGGTCCCACCGTCGGCACCACTCAGCAGTAACGGCATCAGAGCGGCGTCCCAGCCTGTCAGAAATGAGAACTCAGGACGATTCGGTCGAACGGCCTGAATCATGCGAATCATATTGGGAATGTCGCCTGAGGAATCTTTAATCGCCACGATCTTCTCACACTCTTCCGAGAGACGCTGGATCGTAGGCACATCAATGGGGCTGGCAAACATGGGAATGTTATAAAGAGTCACGTCGATGGGGGTATTGTCACCGATTTCCTTGAAATAAGCATAAACCGATGCCGGACTTAATTTGTAATAAAAGGGAGCCACAATCGCGACGGCACGGATCCCCAGGCCATGATAATACTCACAGGCCTTGATGGTCTCGCGCACATTAGCTTCAGCTGCGCCTGCCAGAATCGGAACACGTCCTCGCGTCTGGTCTGCGATAATCGCGACGATCCGTCGACGTTCCTCTGGTGTGAATCGAGTAAATTCTCCCGTTGAACCATTGGGATACAGACCGTGTACCCCTTTTTCAATCAGCCAGTCGATATAACGTCTGAGTTCAGGCTCATTGATTTCGCCGCGAGAATCATAAGGGACCAAATTAGGAGTAAAAATTCCACTGAGCTTGGATTGGGGATTCATTCTGGGAGCTACCTATACTTAAAAACAGATTCGCTAACTTACGGAGTATAGGAAGAGTATAGCATACAAATCGAAGGGGCGACACAGTTTCAGGCCTCTTCGACTGACTCTTCTGCAGACTCCGGGTCCCCCTCGGAAGCTGAATCATTCGTATCGGTTATGCCCACTTCATCGGTTTCCTGATCCTCAGAAAGGTTAAAATCCTCAGCACTCACCCCGGCATCCAGGAGTTTCTGGGCCTCGGTTTCGGCTGATTTCCCATAAAACTGCAGTATGAGAAACAAGATCACCAGGCCAACCGGCAATAAAATATAAGGCTGGAACCCGAATCCCACCGGAATATACCCAAAGAAAACCGATACGACAGCAACCGTTAATGCATAAGGCATTTGCGTCAGGACGTGATCCAGATGATCAGAGCCTGATGCCGCGGACGAAAGAACCGTTGTATCTGAAATCGGCGAGCAATGATCTCCAAAAATCGCTCCAGCCAACACGCCACCGATTGTTCCCAGCATCAGATGATGATTCGGATCCGCCTCATTCAAAGGGACCAGCAGGCTGTAAGTCAATGAGATCGATAACGGCATCAACAGCCCCATCGTTGACCAGGAACTTCCTGTAGCAAAACTGACGGCAGCCGCTAACAGAAATGTAATCGTCGGCATCCAGTTTGGCGATAGACTCCCCGAAAGCAGTTCCACCAGCACACCAGCAGTATTCAGATGATTTTCATCACACACTGTCGCCACGGCCCAGGCCAGAACCAGAATCAGAATCGCCAGGAACATGCTCTTCGCACCGGCAGACCAGGCCTCAACGCATTCATTCAGAGAGAGCGCTTTGGTAAAACTGCAACTGGCGACAGCCGA
>JAGQQP010000824.1 GCA_020426085.1 Planctomycetaceae bacterium
AAGATTCTTACGAGTACCGCATCATGCAAACCTGGATTTCAGAAGCGGTCACTGAGATTGATGACAAAGAGCCTAAGGTGGTTGGCATGGAATTGACCCCCATGTCGCGCCGTTATCAGCAGGGAGATATTCAGCAACTCCGCGTCGTCGCCGAATACAGTGATGGCACAAAACAGGATGTGACCGCGCGGGCACAGTACGACAGTCTGATTGAAAATATCGCAACCGTGACGCCACGGGGGAAAGTGGAAATTGTCGGAGCCGGTCAGACCGCCGTCATGGTGCGTTATATGGGACAGGCAAAAATTTCGACGGTCATTTCACCCTATAAAGATAAAGTTGATCTGGCAGGTTTCAAGCCGAACAACTTCATCGACGAACAGGTAAAAAAACGATTCAGCGAACTCGGGCTGGAGCCTTCTCCGTTGTGTAGTGACGAAGTTTTCATCCGTCGCGCCTTTATCGACACGATTGGCACGCTACCCAAACCGGAGAAGGTCAAGGAGTTTCTGGCTTCGAAAGCCCCCGATAAACGCAGTCAGTTGATCGATGAATTACTCGGATTGACGGGAGACCCGGCACGGGATGTGTATGTGGAACCCTGGAGTGCCTACTGGGGCATGAAGTGGGGCGACCTGCTGCGTAACAACCGGAACAAAGTAGGAGACGGCGGCATGTGGGCCTTCTCCAACTGGATTCGTCAGTCACTGCGGGAAAACAAACCCGTGAATGAATTTGTGAACGAGATCATCACCGCCCAGGGTTCGATCTATGAGAACGGGCCGGCCAACTATTTTAAAATTGCCACCAATCCGGAAGACCTGGCAGAAGCCACGTCCCAGATTTTCCTGGGGGTTCGTCTGCAGTGTGCCAAGTGTCACCATCACCCCTTCGAAGTTTACAGCCAGAAAGACTATTACAGCCTGGCTGCTTTCTTCACGCGGGTCGGGAATAAAGGAAGCGTTGATTTCGGAGCGCTCGGTGCGGATACGATTGTCAAAGTGAAAAGCAGCGGGTCGATCCGGCATCCGCGTACGAAAAAAACAATGGATCCAACTCCGCTGATGGGTGAGCCCATTGATGTGACCTCTTATCGCGATTTCCGACGTCCACTGGCACGCTGGATTACTTCACCCGAGAATCGCCTGTTCTCCAAGAACATGGTCAACCGCTTCTGGTCTTACTACATGGGAACCGGATTTATTGAACCCATTGATGACATGCGGGAAACGAACCCGGCTTCGAACCCGGAACTGTTGAATGCATTAGCCGACCATTTTGTGGATTCAGGCTATAATCTGAAAGAACTGATGCGGGTGATTATGAATTCCCGCACCTACCAGCTTTCATCGGAACCGCTGCCCGAGAATGTGGCGAAAACCCGGTTTTATACGCATTACAATGTCAAACGACTGCCGGCGGAAGTCATGCTGGATGCGTTGGATGATTTTACCGGTGCGCAGGAACGCTTCAGCGGTGTTCCTCAGGGGACCCGGGCGATTGAACTACCTGACCCGAACTATAATTCGTACTTCCTGGATACACTGGGTCGCCCCAAACGCGTGATTACATGTGAATGCGAACGCGCCAGTCAGCCGAATCTGGCACAGGTACTGCAGGTGGCCAACGGGCAGTTAATCAATGCTAAACTGGCAACGAAAGATGGCCGAATCGAAACATTACTGAAAGCAGCAGCGCCCGATCATCAGGTCTTCACCGAAATGTATCTGGCGGCCTTCAGTCGATATCCAACAAAGGAAGAACTGGCAAACTGCGATCAGATCGTCAAAGCCTCCAAAAACAAACGGGAAGGCTACCAGGATGTGATGTGGGCCATCAGCAACAGCCGTGAATTCCTGTTTAATCATTAACACAGGTTTTGAAACAGCAACAGCCCGTTTCCGATAGAGGGAAACGGGCTGTTTTTTTATGCGGTTTGAGAATAGTCTCAGCTGCGATCAGGGCTGCTTTTGTTTTTTCTGTTTCTCTGCTTCCGCCTGCTTGCGGTAATACTCGGAGATGATTTTCCCTTCGTAGCGGGCGAACTCCCAGG
>JAGQQP010000825.1 GCA_020426085.1 Planctomycetaceae bacterium
TCCGGCGCTTTGGTGCCGACAAACAGGACCGGTTGTACAACTTTACCCATTGAGGTCGGGTCGTTGAGATCGGGCATATGATATTCGGTCATGAACCGCTGCATGTTTTCGGGAACAGGGATGCTTTTGATTTCTTCCGCCGTCAGCGCCTTGTCGCCGTCTTTATCTGCACGGGCCACCATTTGTTCAAAGCCGCGGGCCATGCGGGTTCGCTGGACTTCCTGTTCGGTCAGCTTTCCATCCCGGTTCCGGTCGTACAAACGGAACAGCATGGAGGGGTCCTGAATCATCTTCATGCGTTGAGCAAACTGATTGCTGTCCCCTCCCCGATCCATGGAGACCACTTCAAATGTTCGCGGCGTCGCATCACGTACCTGGCGAACCCGTACGCGGGGAAAGAATGCCGCCAGCTCATGGAAGCTGTTCCGCTTCCATTTGTCAGTAGGGTGGTCATGGCAGTTTGCACATTGAATCTGAATTCCCAGGAAGATGCGGGACGTTTCTGCCGCCAGTTCCGCCGGGTCCCCCTGATGGGCAAAGATCAGAGCCGTCTCCCCGTTTTCGCGAACATCGCCGGTGGCCGTCAGCAGAGATGTGGTGATCTGATCCCAGCTTGTATTCTCATTGAGCTGAGTAGCCATCCACTCTTCGAATTCATTCTGATTCAGTCGCGACCGGGCATCAGTGGCACGCAGGTAGATCACGTCACGCCAGTAGCGTGCCCAGTTGACACCATATTCATCCGATTTCAACAGGTCGTCAATGACGGCCTGACGTTTGCCGGGGCTCGCATCCAGGCCAAACAGGATGACTTCCGAAGTCGAAGGTTTGCGGCCTGCCAGATCGAAGGTCACACGACGCAGAAAGTCTTCATCGTTGGCCAGGGGAGCTGGTTTGATGTTTGCTTTATTGAGTTCCGTTTCCAGCAGTTGATCGATCTTCTCTGCCATCGAGACGGCATCGACTCTTTGCGCTTTAGTCGATTGATCCGCGTCCTTTGTTGCCGCGAATGCCGAAGACTGGCATAATGGAGCGGACAATGCCAATAGAAACAGGCAGGCAGTTTGAATCGTTCGTTTCCGGGTAAACCTCATCATGGCGTTTGACCTGTTAAAAGAGCCGGGGAAATGGTTCCTGGTTTCGATCAGGAGTCAGAGTGGCTCAAAACCTGCTGATCTCCAGAGTGCATCCTGTTTTCCAATCATTTCATCCAGGTCGACCAATCAAACCGTTTCGGCCGGGTGACATGACTGCAATCCCTGATACTGGCTATTAAACCCTTCTTTACCTTGAATGTGTCGAAAAAAAGGTGATTTTCGTAAATTAATCCAAACTGAACCAAAAACCGGACTGGTTGAATAATGGAACTGAGCGCTTGGGTCATTATTGTTATTTTATCCGGGGTTGCCATTGTCATTGGTGGCGTCCTGTTTTTCCGTCTACATGCCTTTCTGGCTTTGCTGGCAGGTGCCATTTGTGTAGGCGTGCTGACGCCTGTGCAACAGATTGAAGAGACTGCACTTAGAAAAAGCAGTTTCAAAATCATCGAGGTCAGTGAAGACAACCGCAGACTCGTGGTTCAGGAAGAAAAAAAAGGGAGTCTGCAACCTGGCATGCTGCTGATGATTATGGGGACCGAACAACCCCGCTTCCCCCTGATTCCCATTGCCCAGGCGGAAGTCCAGCGGGTTACCGCTCAATTTACCAAGGACAACAAACGGATCAGCATTGCCGATCTCAGCATTCGTGACGACAGTGCCAGCCGCGCAATCCGCCTCGACGACTTTGCCATCACTCCCACCCATTACAATGCGGCAATCGCGGAAGGCAAAAAATCGGTCGGCGAACGTGTCGCCGCCGGCTTCGGTTCCACCTGTGCCAAGATCGTGATTCTGATCGCACTCGCCGCCATCATCGGGATGTGTCTGCTGGAAAGTGGAGCCGCCGAACGCATTGTCCGCTCGGCCATTCAGTTCGTCGGCGAGAAGCTGGCGCCCGTCGCTTTTATGGCCAGTGGCTTTCTGCTGGCGATTCCCGTCTTTTTTGAT
>JAGQQP010000826.1 GCA_020426085.1 Planctomycetaceae bacterium
CGATGTGAGTGGTGAGCGACTGTTGCGCGAAGAGGTCACCTCGGAAGATATCGCCAAGGTTATCAGCATGTGGACCGGGATTCCGATTTCGAAAATGTTGCAGGGCGAACGCGAAAAACTGCTGCGGATGGAAGACGAAATCCACAAACGCATGATCAATCAGAATGAAGCCGTCCAGGCGGTCTCGAATGCGGTGCGCCGTTCACGGTCTGGTCTGCAGGATCAGAATCGACCGATTGGCTCGTTCATGTTTCTCGGGCCGACCGGCGTTGGTAAAACGGAACTGTGTAAAGCGCTGGCTGGATTTCTGTTTGATGATGAACGCAGCATGATTCGCATCGATATGAGCGAGTTCATGGAGAAGCATTCGGTTGCGCGGCTGATTGGTGCCCCTCCCGGCTACGTTGGTTACGAAGAGGGGGGGCGTCTGACAGAAGCCGTTCGACGGCAGCCTTACTCGGTTGTGCTGTTGGACGAAGTCGAAAAAGCGCATCGGGATGTGTTTAATATCCTGTTGCAACTGCTGGATGACGGACGCCTGACGGATAGCCACGGGCGAACTGTCGATTTCAGTAATACGATTGTGGTGATGACCTCAAATATCGGCAGCCAGACGATTATGGATCTGTCAGGAAAAGAAGATGAGGGGCTGATTCACAACCGTGTGATGGATGCGTTACAGCATGAGTTTCTGCCGGAATTCCTGAACCGGATTGATGAAGTGATTGTGTTTCATCCGTTGGGTCGGGAAGAAATCCGCCAGATTGTGGATCTGCAGCTGCATAACCTGTCCCGGCTTGTAGAAGCCAATGGTTACACGCTGGAAGTGACAACTGCTGCCAAGGATCTACTGGCGGAGGAAGGCTATGATCCGGTTTATGGAGCACGTCCTTTGAAACGGACCATTCAGCAGAATATCCAGAATGAGTTGGCCAACAAGCTGCTCTCGGGAGATTTCGAGGAAGGGGCCACGATTCATGTGGATGCGCATGAGGGGCTGTTTCTGTTCTCCGGAAGATAAACAGAAAGACTCAGGTGAAATGACAATCAGCCCTGGAACTTAGATCCAGGGCTGATTTTTTTCGGATGCGGTTTCGGGCAGCGCATGAAAAAACGACGCTCACTTCAGTTGAGTCAGCGTCATGTTTCATCAATCGACTGCTGGAGCTGCTTATGCAGATTCTTCCAGAACAGTGAAGGGGCTGATTTTGCGAACTTTTTCTTTGATCGCTTCTTTTTCCGAAGGATCTTTCGCTTTAGCAAACTTAGCCCGGAGCTGTTTCAGCTTGTGTTTGCGGACTCGACGTTGGGCCAGTTCACGCCCTTTTTCAACACGTCCCATTTCTCATTAGTTCCTGATTAAAGAAAATTGCTATGTTCGAATGTATATATTCTGTGCTAGGAACCTGATTCTAACATCTAATCTGGTAAGGGGCAACGATCAGGACAGGGCATTTTTGCAGAGAAAACAGAGATCCATACAATCGGGATTCGGCTTGACCTTAAATTCAATCCCTGATATTTCACTCGGTACTCACTACTACCTCTCTCAAAATTTCTCCCCTTTCCACCTCTTATCTATCTGACTCTGGTCCCTCTACCCGGGCTGAGAGAATGATTTCCAGATAAAATCGTCAATTTGGGAAAATCAGTCATGTTGTATCAGTCCCGCCAGGCTGTGTTTCTGGTTGTCGCCCTGTGTGCGTTCAGCATGGGGAGTGCCGATGGTACGGCATGGGCTCAGGGTTCGTCTGTTCAATCGCGGAGTAAACTGGTTGCAGACAGATCGCAGACACTGCAGCATCAAACGATTTTCATGCCGCGCGATGTCGAGATCGAACAGGTGAGTCAGTCTCCGCAGGTTCCCAAGGTACTGGACGCGGAGTCGCGCGAAGCATTAGGAATTCCCCCGCAGTTGCTGGAAGACGATCAGGTTTGGGCTGACCCGGACGATGACTGTATCGACTGCGATGCGATTGTGCCATTCATCTCTCATAAACAGGGAGATGCAGGAGTGACCTGGTTGCCGGGAACGGATAATGATCTG
>JAGQQP010000827.1 GCA_020426085.1 Planctomycetaceae bacterium
AACGATCGAGCCAGCAGCTTTGTGTTCCGCGTCGCCAGCGATTCCCACAACAACGCCATCAGCGTCGGATTGTATGAAATCTGGCATTCATGTTGCCCGATATATTTGACCACATCGTCGGGATGCACGATCGCTTCGGATTTGAACAACAGGCCGGGAGTTGCGATGCGTGCCAGTCGATTGAAGGCCTGGATCAGCGTGTGAGCCTGGGGCAGGTTTTCGCAGTTCGTGCCCATCTGTTTCCAGATGAAGGCGACGGCGTCGAGCCGCAGAATATCAATTCCGGTATTGGCGATGAAGAACATTTCATCGAGCATGGCACGAAAGACGGCGGGATTCGTGTAGTTCAGGTCCCACTGGAAACTGTTAAATGAGGTCCAGACCCACTGCTGCATTCCGTCGTGCCAGGTAAAATTTCCGCGGCGGACGGTGGGAAAGATTTCCCGCAATGTGCGCTCGTACTGTTCCGGTTTTTCCCGATCGGGGAAAATATAATAGTACTCCTGGAACTCACGGTTTCCCGACTGAGCCAGTTTAGCCCACTCGTGATCGTCCGAGGTGTGATTGAAGACAAAGTCAAGTACGAGTGAGATTCCTGCTTCGCGCAGGTCTGCTGCCAGCAGACGGAGATCGTCGATGGTTCCCAGACGCGGGTCGACAGAACGATAGGTGCTGATAGCGTATCCGCCGTCATTGTTACCGGGACGGACTGCAAACAGAGGCATCAGGTGCAGATAGGTGAGCCCCAGGTTTTTGAAGTAGCCAACCTGCTCACGGAGTTTACTGAGATTTTCCCCAAACAGGTCCACATACAGGGCACCCCCGCTGATGCGTTCTGACTGAAACCAGTTAGGTTCATTGATACGATGGCGGTCGAGGGCGCAGAGATCGCTCGGACGATCTGCCCAGCCACGGGCCGCGGTCAGCAGTACCTGTTCGATATGATAAAAGAAGTCGTACCGGGAACTGTAGAGCTCAAACAGCAGTCCGAACAGGGGACGCCAGTGCTCATTCAGTCTCAATTCAAATTCATGTTTTTTGACATCATCGATCTGGCTGGTTCGCCAGACTTCCTGCAACTGAGGCTGCAGGCGCTGCAGTGTCAGATCCGCTTTGAAGTCAATCTCATCCTGCGCGGTGCTCATTCGATCCGATCGTTGGGAATAGTAATCTTATCTAAGAAGTTGTAATACCTGATGCCTTCGAGAATGCCCGCCGCGTGGGATGCCTCCGCAAAGTAGACGCGTGGCCGATTGCGGAGACGTTCGAGCTCTTCACTGTGGTTTCCGACGACTACACCCAGGGTGCGACCCAGCAGCATGCCGGCGTCATTGCCGGAATCACCGGAAACGAGCACGTGTTCCGGGGCGAATCCCCATTTCCAGAGTACGTGTCTCATGGAAAGGTCACTTCCCCCCCGCACCGGGATGATATCAAGATACATGCCCAGTGACATAATAACCTTAGCACGTAATCCGGCCTCCCGAAGAATTTTTTTGATGGTTGTGATACTGGGGCTGATACTGGTGTCGATTTCATAACTGATTTTAAATTCGGACTGATGTTCTTCAATCTGCGGATAAAAACCGGGCTGCATATCGAGGACATCTCGAATCTGCTGCGGTTTCCACGCATAATCGATGGATTTACGCCAGCTGAGGTCTGGAGTCAGGTTTTCGCCGTAGTGTAACTGTGTTCCTGCGTCGGTGTCGATCAGATCCGGTTGAGGGAGTCCCAGCTCTTTAATCAGTTCCATGGCAGAATCGAGTCGACGACCGGTGGCGATACCGAAGCCGATGTGGTCATTCTCGCGAATCAGCTCAATAAATTCTTTGAGAGCTTCATCATCACCGGTCAGTGTATTGTCCAGATCGGTGATTATCAACCGGTCAAATTCAGGTAGTCTCCGTGTGTTGGATTTCTCGGGCAGATCGGCCAGCACGGGAGCGGGTGAATGTTCCAGAATATCATCCAGATCGCGCAGATAACGTTCGGCATGATGATGCCAGGAATAATGCTCGCGGGTTCCTT
>JAGQQP010000082.1 GCA_020426085.1 Planctomycetaceae bacterium
CTCCATCAGTTTGAGTCCCTCTTCTCGATTCAGACGTTCGCCGGCAACAGCTTTATCCAGCAGAGATGCAATTTCGGAAGACAAGAGGAACCCCCTCGGGCGCTAGTCCCGTTTTAATGGCTAATTCTTGAAACAGCTGCAATCCACAACGCTCTGCGGATCCCAGATAAAAACTCAAATTATTCTTCAGGTAACTTTCGGCCACCGATTCTTCAATGCCCAGCTTCGGCGCTTCCCGGCGGGCAATCTCGTCCAGCAGCGTCACACCTTTATCGCGTGCCTGACACAGCGCCGTTTCCAGCGAACCGGTTTCCTGATCGCGTCGAACCGCCCACATCGCAAACACAAACGGGAGCCCCGTCCACCGTAACCACTCTTCTCCCAGATCCCATGTCGCTGCAAAGCTTGTTTCAGGAGTGTGAATCGCACGATCACCAATCAGTAAAATCGCATCCGCTGTACTGGACTCGATGGTCTTGTCGAGAGGTAAAGGCTCGACTTCCGGATAAACGCCATACTGTTCCGCCAGCATGATGCGAACCAGGGTCGCGCTCGTCCGTGATCCCATATCCAGCGCAAGTCTTTTGATTTGCCCCAGAGGAACCCTGCTATACATCTTGACACTCAAGACCGGTCCCTGCGTTGCGACACAGGCATTGGAAATGATTTCGTATTCGGAACTCCGGATCACTTCAATCGAAGGGATTAATCCCACGTCAATCCGTCCGGCCGCCAGATCATCCGCCAGCAGGCTGGGATAATCCAACATCAGTTCAGCATTATCGGCGAGCTCTTCCAGATCTTCAATCAAGGGCTTCGAGTTGAGATAGGAGACCGCCCCCACACGAATTGGGGGTGGAATCAAGTCAGACATTATCGTTTGGCTTTCATTTCCGGTTGGTTTGTCCAACTTATTATAGCCAGCAATCTTCATCTCGCAATCAGCTCACACTATGGTAATTCATCCAGAGAACGTACTCTGGTGCACATTCTGACTGTAGGTGTTACAATTCCGTAAGTAACTTGGCATACATTATCTTATTCTAGCAGTTTATGCCCCCTCAATCAGCGAATATCCACTTGAAAATTCAAGGACAGACCAAATTTGGCGTCCTTCTGCAGATGATTTCCACAACTACAGGCAGCAGAAAGCAGCATTAGCATGACAGAACAGAGCCTCTCCCAGGTTGGCTTCATCGGAGCTGGTCGTATGGCAACCGCTCTCGCAGGCGGATTGATTTCATCCGGATTCACAACAAAAGACCATGTCTGCGCCAGCGACACCTATGCAGCCGCCCGGGAAAAGTTCGTCCAGGAGACTGGCGCCCGCTCTGTAGAATCGAATCAGCAGGTCATGGAACAGTCAGAGATCATCATTCTCTCGGTCAAACCACAGCAGATTCCCGACGTCCTGCAGGAAATCAAATCCTCGGTGACCAGCCAGCATCTCCTGATCTCCATTGCCGCCGGCTGCCCGTTGTCTCTGTTTCTGGACACCCTGGGAAAATCAACTCGCATGATCCGCGTGATGCCCAATACTCCCTGTCTGGTCAAACAGGGAGCCTCGGCTTTCGCGCTTGGCGGACAGGCATCGACAGAAGATGCGCAACTGGTTGAATCGTTGCTTTCCACCGTAGGTATCGCATTTGAAGTCCCGGAGTCTCAACTTGACGCCGTCACCGGACTGTCAGGCAGCGGCCCCGCGTATATCTACCAGGTCATCGAAGCCCTCAGTGATGGTGGCGTTCGCGTCGGCCTGCCACGACATATCGCCACGCAACTCGCAGCCCAGACCGTCAAAGGGGCCGCAGAGATGGTCCTGCAGACAGGCGAACACCCAGGCACACTCAAAGACGCCGTCACCAGCCCCGGCGGAACCACGATCGCTGGAATCCATGCGCTGGAAGCCGGCGGCCTGAGAAACAGTCTGATGAACGCCGTCAGCGCCGCCACAAATCGCTCCATGGAACTCGGTAAAGGCAAATAAAATCCCTGAATACACGTCCGCGTTTTTTGTGACCAGACGATCTTTAATTGATTTAACCCGCTTGTGCTGACTGGGTCCATCTCTCAAAATAAAGAGAGGTCCCTGCTCAGTTTCAGTGAACTCGTTCCGGCACCTCGTCAGAACTTTCATTTGATGATTAATCCCAGAGGACCTGACAACGCCTCGAATCACCCCCGCCTGCATCCACCGGGAGATACTACCATGCTGACCCAGTCTGTCCGTGCCACTCTTTTGCTCTCCTGCCTGTTACTAATCAGTCCCACCGCATCACAGGCAGCCGAACATGATTTGAAGAGTTTTTTATCCCAGCCGATCCTGGAGAAAGATCTTCCCTGGAAAGAAGTGCAGGCCTTCATTGCACCGCGTGTTCCCGGCATGCCGGAAATCAGCTCTGTTGAGGAATGGGAAAAATACATCTCACAGGTCCGCAGCAACGTTTTGAATAAAGTGGTCTACCGTGGAGAAGCCGCAAAATGGCGGGACTCCAAACTCAATGTCGTCTGGCTGGAAACCATCGAAGGCGGCCCGGAGTACAAAATCCAGAAATTACGCTTTGAAGCATTGCCCGGCCTGTGGGTGCCCGCACTCCTCTACATTCCCAACAACCTGACAGGCAAAGTCCCTGTCGTCATGAATGTGAATGGCCACGATCGCAACGGGAAAGCAGCCGACTACAAACAGGTCCGCTGTATCAATCAGGCAAAGCGGGGCATGCTGGCACTCAACATCGAATGGCTGGGCATGGGCCAGTTGAACGTTCCTGGTTTCACACATTACAAGATGAACCAACTGGACCTGTGTGGTACGAGTGGACTCGCCCCCTTTTATCTGTCGATGAAACGCGGCCTCGATGCCCTCTTATCGCACCCCCATGCGGACCCCCAGCGGGTGGCGGTCGCCGGTCTTTCCGGCGGTGGCTGGCAGACCATCTTCATCAGTTCGCTCGACGAACGGGTCACTCTGTCCAACCCGGTTGCCGGCTATTCCAGCTTCCTGACGCGCGTTTATCACACGAAAGACCTGGGGGACTCCGAGCAGACCCCCAACGATCTGGCCGTCTATGCAGACTACACCCATTTAACAGCGATGCGGGCTCCCCGCCCCACCCTGCTCACCAACAACTCCAAAGACAACTGCTGCTTTGAATCCGGTTATGCACAGCCGCCACTTCTGAAGGCCGCTTTCCCGATCTTTAAACTCTACGACAAAGAAAATAATCTGCAGAAGCATGTCAACGATGATCCCGGCGATCACAATTTTCTGCAGGACAATCGCGAGGCCCTGTACCGCATGCTGTCGGCTCACTTTTCTGAACCGGGAAAACCGCTGCCGGTAAAAGAAATCGAATGTAACGCCGAACTCAAAACAGCAGAGGAACTCAAAGTCGAGTTACCCGAAGACAACGCCGACTTCCACACACTGGCGATCAACCTCAGCCGGAGTCTGCCGCGACGTACGAAAGCCTCGCCTGAGAAACAGCGGGCGGCTCTGAAAAAAATCGTGCACTTCGAACCTGCAGACAAACCACTCGATGCCACACAAACCAGTCAGGCAACAACCGGCAAAACAACTGTCAGCTTCTGGAAACTCAAGATCGATCAAAACTGGACTGTGCCCGCAGTCGAATTCTCCAACGGTCCCTCTGAGTCCACAACGATCCTCGTGGCTGACGCAGGTCGTAAAGATATGGCAAAGCAGGTTCAGAAACTGCTGGCACAGGGAGAAACCGTTCTGGCGGTAGACCCTTTCTACTTCGGTGAATCAAAAATCAGCCAGCGCGACTTTCTCTATGGACTGCTGGTCGCCGCTGTCGGAGAACGGCCACTGGCTATCCAGGCCAGCCAGTTAACATCAATTGCACACTGGTTGCGCGAACAGAAAAAACAGACGTCCGTGAAAATTCAGTCTGCCGGCCCCCGCAGCAGCCTGTTCACACTCGTTGCAGCTGCCATCAGTCCCGAGAGCTTTTCCGGTGTTGAACTGCAGGGCTCACTGGGCTCGCTGAAAGAAGTGATCGAACAGGACCAGTCTGTCAACCAGGCCCCCGAGCTCTTCTGCTTTGGATTGCTGAAACAGTTCGATATTAAAGACCTCGTCGCGCTGGCTGGAAAAGAGAACGTCAAATTTATTGATCCCAGCGAACGTGTGAAACAGGAACTCTCTCAGGTCCAGGTAAAAAAGGACGTTGATTATCTCGGCGAAGGTCGCAGCGAAAAACTGGACCTGTATCTGCCCGATCCTCAATTTCGCAGCGGCCCCTATCCCGCGGTCGTCATCATTCACGGTGGTGGCTGGCACGGCGGTGATAAAGCAGCCCGACGCGAGTTGAACATCGGAAACAATCTGGCAAAAGCCGGTTATGTCTGCGCCAGTATCAACTATCAACTCGCCAAAAAGCACTCCCGGTTTACGGATAATCTCAGACAGGTCTGGCCTGGCAATCTGCAGGACTGCAAAACAGCGGTCCGCTATTTAAGAAAACATGCGAAACAGTACCAGATTGACACCGACCACATTGGCGCGATTGGCGGATCAGCGGGAGGACATCTGGTCGCCATGCTGGCAGTGACCGGCGATGATCCCGAACTCGATCCGAAAGGCCCCTATGCCGATTATTCAACAAAGATTCAGGCTGTGGTTCCCATGTACGGCGCACATGACCTGATTACCCTGGCAAAATCACGCGATCTGCTGGACTCGTTCACGGATGAGGAGAAAGCACTCAGCAGACAGGCTTCTGCCGTCTCGCACCTCACGAAAGACGATCCCCCGTTCCTGATCTTACATGGAACAAAGGATACAACCGTTCCTGTAGAACAGTCAAAACTGCTGCAGATGGCCCTTCAGAAAGAAAATATGCCTTCTGAACTGCTGATTATTGAGGGTGCCCCACACAGTTTCCATCTGCAACCCAGCCAGCAGGATCTCAGACCTGCCGTGATCGGCTTCTTCGATCGCCACCTGAAACCCTGAGCACAACGCATCCCACTGGAGTTGACACAATCCCGGACTCTGCTAAAATAAAACTAAATGTAGCCTTGGCTACATTTAGCGGTCAATTTACACCCACCAGAATTTCTGGAGTTAATCAATGCGAAAGCTTCTCGCTTTCAGTCTCATACTGAGCCTGCTGGCAGGTTGTCAGTCGAAACAGGATTCGGTTCCCGAAAAGTCTCCTGACCAGCAGCAGTCACAGAAACAACCGAATTTTCCGATTCCGGTCGCAGCGACAGTCGGCATGGTGGCAGATCTCGTCAAAAATGTGGGACGTGAATATGTGGCCGTAACGCAAATCATGGGTTCGGGCGTCGACCCGCACATGCACAAAGCCAGCCGGGACGATGTGCAGACCATCATGAATTCCGACATGGTCTTCTATTCCGGTCTGATGCTGGAAGGCAAGATGGCGGACACCCTGATCAAAGTCGCGCGCAGCAAGCCGGTCTTCGCGGTCACCGAGCTGATTGATCCGAAAACACTGCTCGAACCCGACGATTTCAACGGGCACTATGACCCCCACGTCTGGATGGATGTCGCGACCTGGTCGCTCTGCGTTGATGCAGTGAAAGATGCCTTGAGCCAGTTTGACCCCAAACATGCCGCGATCTATCAGAAAAACGCCGACGAATACAAACAGCAACTGGCAACGCTGCATGAATACGGCTTGAAAACCATCAAATCCATCCCGGAAGACAGTCGCATTTTAATCACATCACACGATGCCTTTAACTACTTTGGACGCACCTATGGTCTGGAAGTGTTGGGGGTCCAGGGAATTTCGACGGAATCAGAAGCAGGACTGAAACGGATTAATGAACTCGTCGATCTGCTGGTCTCTAAAAATGTCAAAGCCGTCTTTGTGGAGAGCAGTGTTTCTAAAAAGAACATCACAGCATTAATCGACGGTGCCAAAGCGCAAGGCCATGAAATTGTGATTGGCGGCGAACTGTTTTCAGACGCCATGGGTGAAGCCGGCAGCTATGAAGGGAGTTATATCGGAATGCTGGACCATAATTTCACCACCGTGGCCAGAGCACTCGGCGGCACGGCCCCGGAAAAAGGCATGCAGGACAAATTATCTCCCTGACGCAACCCAGCCAACCCACTTCTCGAGCGCAACAGGCTTTTTTCTCTTTCATTCAATGAAATAATTTCAAACTTATGAATATCAGCGAGAGTTCTTTATCAGATCGGCACAATGCTGCTTCAACTGCTGACATACCGCTCTCTGTCTATGATCTCACAGTCGCCTACCATCGAAAACCGGTGATCTGGGACGTCAGTTTTGACATCCCTCCGGGAAAGCTGATCGGCATTATCGGGCCGAACGGCGCGGGAAAAAGTACGCTGCTCAAAGCGATTATGGATCTGATCCCCAAAGCATCCGGGCGGGTTCAGATCTTCGGCAAACCCTATCAGAAAAACCGGCAACGCGTAGGCTACGTTCCCCAGCGGGAAAGCGTCGACTGGGATTTTCCCGTGGATGCCCTCGATGTGGTGACTATGGGTCTTTATAAAGAGATCGGCTGGTGCCTGCCTGTTCGCAAGAAACACAAAGCCCGCGCCATGGAAGCGCTGGAGCGTGTGGGAATCGCCGACTATGCCCGGCGCCAGATCAGCCAGCTGTCAGGCGGACAGCAGCAGCGAACCTTTCTGGCCCGCGCGCTGGTCCAGAACGCCGATCTGTATCTGATGGACGAACCTTTTGCTGCCGTCGATGCCGCTACCGAAAAAGCCATCGTCCAGATTCTGCAGGAAATGAAAGAAGCCGGCAAGACTGCACTCGTGATCCACCACGACCTGCAGACCGTCCCGGAATATTTTGATTATGTCATCCTGCTCAACATGCGGGTGATCGATCACGGCTTGACCGCGGATGTTTTCACGCCGGAAAATCTGCAGAAAACGTATGGCGGCAGACTGACGCTGCTCGAAGAAGCGACCGAAACAATGCGACGTCGGGAGCAGTCTTTATGAGACTGTTCGTAATGGTATTCCTTCTGATGAGCCTCTGCCCTTTCGCTGCGCTGTGCGCAGCCGACAGCGCAGGCGCGCCCGCTTCACAGAAATCCATTACAGACCGCAGCATTTCCCTGCCCGAATGGAAAGACTGGAAACGCGTTTTCTTTCTGGAAGACTACAACACGCGCATCGTCATTCTGGGAACGACACTCCTGGGAATGTCCGCCGGCATGATCGGCAGTTTTGCTCTACTCAGAAAACGGGCCCTGATGGGGGATGCGTTAAGTCATGCGACGCTGCCCGGCATTGCGTTGGCATTTATTCTCGCGACCTCATTCGGTTTGAATGGCAAGACACTGCCCGTGCTGCTGTCAGGAGCTGCCATCAGCGGACTGTTGGGAATCGCATCGATTCTGCTGATTCGTAATTTAACCCGCTTGAAAGAAGACGCCGCGCTGGGCATCGTCCTCAGCGTATTTTTTGGAGCGGGAGTCGCCTTACTGGGAATCGTCCAGCAGATGCAGACCGGACACGCAGCGGGACTGGAATCATTTATCTATGGTAAAACAGCATCAATGGTCGCCAGCGACGCCTGGCTGATCGGCAGCGCAGGCCTGACCTGTATGCTGATTTCAATCTGTCTGTATAAAGAACTCACCCTGCTCTGTTTCGATGAAGGCTTTGCCCACTCGCGCGGCTTTCCTGTCGTCCTGCTTGACATGATTCTGATGGGACTGGTTGTCGTCGTGACAATCATTGGTCTGCAGGCTGTCGGGTTGATTCTGATGATTTCGCTGCTGGTGATTCCCCCTGCCGCCGCCCGGTTCTGGACAGAAAAGATCTTTTATCTCTCGCTCGTTGCCACGATTCTCGGTGCGCTGAGTGGGATGATCGGCTCCGCCATGAGTGCGATTTTTCCGAATCTACCTTCCGGTGCAATGATTGTCCTTGTCGCCACCAGCATGTTTCTGGTCAGCATGATTTTCGGCGTTCCCCGGGGAATTCTGATCCGCAAACTCAGACGCTATCAGCTGAATCGAAAAGTAGATCGACAACACCTGCTGCGCAGCATCTATGAATACCTGGAAGCACACCATATGCTGACAGATGACACGAAACATCCCGTCCCCATTGCAGACCTTTATCAGATGCGCAGCTGGTCGCTGGCCGCACTCCAGAATATCATTCAACGTGCGCGCCAGGAAGACCTGCTGCAGACGGTAGACGGGGATCAGGTTCGCTTCACAGACCTGGGACTGACCGAAGCCGCGCGAATCGTTCACGAGCATCGGCTCTGGGAACTGTATCTCATCACTTATGCCGACGTCGCTTCCAGCAAAGTCGATCGGGACGCCGATGCCATCGAACATGTCCTGGAACCGGAAGTCATTTCGGAACTGGAAACGTTACTGACTCAACAGTCGTCTACAGAAATCCTGGCAAGCCCTCATACTCTCCAGATCAAACCGGGCAATTCAGATGCGTCTGTTCCCGAATCCGGGGGGCCTGATTCATGAATCTGCTGACAGAAGCTTTGAGCCAGTGGAACTGGTATCTGGATGGCTGGATCATTGTCGCAGGAATTCTATGCTCTGTCGCAACGGCACTGCTGGGAAATTTTCTGGTCCTGCGAAAAATGAGTATGCTGGGGGATGCGATCACGCATGCGATTCTCCCCGGTCTCGCTGCTGCGTTTTTTATCAGCGAGAGCCGCAGCAGTCTGCCCATGTTTGTGGGAGCCGTCATCGCAGGTATTTTGACAGCCCTGTTTACAGAGTGGATTCGCGGCTTCGGGAAAGTGGACGAAGGCGCTTCCATGGGCGTGGTCTTCACGTCTCTGTTCGCACTGGGTCTGGTCATGATTGTCCAGGCGGCCGACCATGTTGATCTGGACCCCGGCTGCGTGCTGTATGGTGCCATTGAGCTGACTCCTCTCGATACAGTCCTGATCAACGGCTGGGAAATCCCCCGCGTGGTCGTTGTGCTCTCCATCGTCCTGTTGATCAACCTGCTGTTTGTGGTCTGCTTTCTGAAAGAACTCAAACTCAGTTCATTCGATCCCGCGCTGGCGACGACCACAGGATTTAACGCCACACTGATTCACTATGCCCTGATGACACTGGTCGCGATCACCGCTGTCGCCAGTTTCGAAACGGTAGGCAATATTCTGGTCGTGGCCATGTTTGTAGTACCTCCCGCTGCGGCATACATGCTCACCGATCGACTGGGACGCATGATCGTCCTCAGTGTGATCCTGGCGATCATCGCAGCGGTCACAGGACACATCAGCGCGATTACCGTGCCTCACTGGTTTGGTTACGGCAGCACTTCCACAGCCGGCATGATGGCAGTGACGGCGGGTCTGCTGTTTGTCCTGGCAGCTCTGTTTGGTCCCCGGCACGGCATTCTGATCGTTTTTATTCGGCGACAGTTCCTGGCCTGGAAAATTCTCGCAGAAGATATTATCGCGTTGATGTATCGTATTGAAGAACGTGACCCGGACCGTAAACCCGATGCACGTTACCTGCGCGAGATCCTGTTCTCCCGTGCCTTGCCAACCGGTCTGTTGCTCCGTTTTCTGACCAACCAGGGACAGATTACAGGCACAAACGGCTATTATAGGCTGACGGAAACCGGTCGGGATCAGGCACGCCAACTGGTTCGCTCACATCGTCTCTGGGAACACTACCTGGTCGAACATGCGGGCATGTCGGCAGAAACCATTCACAGGCAGGCCGAACGACTGGAGCATTTCACCGATCGCCAGTTACGTGAAAAATTGAATGAGGATACCATCGAAACCGATCAGGACCCACATGGCAGTCCCATCCCTCCCGAAGAACAGACACCTTGAGCCAGTTTCGCTAAGAGATTCCGGCTCCTCTGGTATTTACTCGCGCGCATTCATATAATCATTCATTGATATTTGTTACTTTGCCTGATACGCCTCCGGGGGTTCCAGAACAGGATAAAACGAAATGGCGGACAAGCCATGTAGCGGACCGATGAATCGTCGCGAATTCATGCGCATCGGTTCCTTATGTCTGGGCGGTTTATCGCTCTCACAATTACTGTCGTTGCGCAGTGAAGCAGGTCAGACGCGACAGGATACCTCGGTGATCCTGCTGTTTCTGCATGGCGGCCCTTCCCAGTTGGAGACCTACGACCTCAAACCGGAAGCCCCCTCGGACTATCGCTCGCTCTTCAATCCGATCTCGACCAATGTACCGGGCATGGATATCTGCGAACTCTTCCCCCGGCAGGCCAAAATCGCCGATAAGTTTTCTCTGGTTCGATCTTTGCACCATGATGTGGGAATCCACAGTGATGGTGGCATCATCGTGCTGACAGGCAAACGTCCCACCAAACTTGATCCAACGTCAGGTTCAAAAAGTGAACATCCCGATTTTGGTTCCATCACCAGTGTCGTGCGGGGATTATCGGACAAGGGAACACCCCCCTATGTCTCGATCCCTTCGAAGATCTACATGGTACAACCGACTTACCTCGGCATGCAGCACGGACCTTTTGAATCCACGGATCCGTCATCTTCAAACTATCGTCCCCCTTCCCTGAAACTGCAGGCCGGACTGGATGGCCAGCATCTGCTGGAACGTCGTCAGCTGTTAAGGCAGTTCGACCAGCTGCGGAATGACCTTGATCTGTCCGGCGATCTGGAAGGCAATGACAAATTTCGCGACCTGGCTTTTCAAATGCTGACCAGCCCCGCAGCAGCCAGATCGTTTGAAATTGACCGTGAACCGGATGATCTGCGTGAACGTTATGGACGCAACATGTGGGGACAGGGATGTCTGCTGGCACGTCGACTCGCCGAAGCCGGTTGTGGTGTAGTCTCCCTGTACTTCAATACCCCGAAAAACGGACAGGAATTCACGAACTGGGATGACCACGTTCTCAACGCGGGCCGCCCGGGACATTTCGCCAAATATATGAAAGTCCGTCTGCCTTATATGGACCAGGCACTGGCGACACTCATCGAAGACATTC
>JAGQQP010000828.1 GCA_020426085.1 Planctomycetaceae bacterium
CGGAAATGATCCGGCCGATTTGAAAACCGGGGGGCGTATATGACAGTTCAAGCTGATGTTTACCGGCAGGCAGGGGAATGGCTCTCAACGCGTAATCCGCCGGCAGGACGGGTAGTTCCTGATCGCCGATTCGGGCGGTCCAGCCGGGGTAATAGATGTCAGACAGCACCAGATATCCGGGAGAAGTCAGACTGGCGTTGATCGTCAAGTGCTTGGGGGTTGCGTCACTGATCGTTGCTGCGGTGAAAGTCTGGCGATTTCCCCGAGGCAGGACATCCTGCTGCAGCAGCACTTCGTTGCGTGGCTGAACTTTTGCAATTGCAGCTACGATTTTCTGACTCGACTGGCTCGCTTTAAACAGAGTCCCGTCTCCTGTGACATACGCCCTGGGAAGCGGATTCAGATTTTCCAGAATCAGATAGGGTAACTGCTGAGGTGTTGAGTCCTGCAGGTGGAATTCTTCGGGGATCGACCCCTGTGCAATGATTTTCCAGCCTTCAATTTCCAACTTCTGATCTGTCTGCAGGATTGCATATTTGATGCTCATCAGATCCAGCAGAGGCTTTTTTGCCGTTAAGAGATCGGGGGCTTTGAATCCTGCCATCATCGCCGCGGCATCGGGTTGCGGGAACGTCGCTGCAGCCAGCAGTCCGAGTCGGGTGAGCGGAACGGGCTCATATCCCTGGATTTTCATGATCTGATGCTGCCAGGCCTCGCGGTCGCTGAGTAGTTTCTGGTTGACCAGTACCCGATGTTCTCCCAGATTTTCCTTGAGAAACGTAATCAGTTTTGTTTCTCCCCGGAACGATTTATGAGGGACTGTCCGCAGGATCTGGTTCGCGTGAGAACCAAGTTCCCAGGTACAGATCAGGCTGAGAAGCAGTGTGCCTGCCATCGCTGTTTTGCTGGAAAAACCGGCCAGAAAGAGTGACATGAAAACAGCTGTGATCGCGGTAAACAACCAGGCGAGTTGCACGCTGAAAGTCTGTTTCGTTCCCATATCAAACGTGATTTCGCCGTGGGACTGGGCGATCTGATAACCCATCAGCAGCAATGCCACTGTGAAGCCGATACAGATTAAAAGCTGCAGTTTTTTCCGGTATTGATTCTGTGACAATCGAATGAGGGACTCGCATCCAAATCCAGCCAGCATGGCGATGGCCAGAGTACAGATCCAGAGCAGGCGCACGGGAAGCCGAAACATGGAGAATCCCGGGATCAGTTTATAGCACAGCGTATAGAAAGGGAGATGGGGGCCAAAGGCCAGCAGTAAGGCGACCAGGCCAATCAGCGTGAGGCGGATGACATCCCGGTTTCGGAAAAACACACCGGTTCCCAGCAGAGCCAGCAGCAGTGGCAGGCAGCCGAACGAGCAGACCGCTTCCCAGTAAAACAGGCCGGGACCCTGGTAATGATCGGGACGACCCCACACAAAGGGATCAATCAGTTGCAGGAGACTATAGCTATTCAAACTTCCTTTGTATAAAGCAGCCATATCAATGCCGCTGGCGCGAACTGCCTGCTTGGTGTAGATGAATACGGGGAACAGGTCGATGGCCACCAGACCTGCTACAAACAGGCTGACTACAATCCAGCCTTTGAATCTTGCTCCGGGGGAACTCATCGTAACAGGATCGTCTGAAGTCACTTCTTCCCGGTTCTCAGAGCTGGGACCGGTCTGTCGTTTCTGCAGCACAAGATCCACCAGGCATTCCACTACCAGACAGACGCTGAGGAACAGCAGCAGATAATAGAGTTCCTGAACATGACCACAGAAAAAAGCGAGCGAGATGAGAATCGCCAGGAGCGGGACTGCTTTTCTGCTCCCTTCACGCAGGAGTTCATAACCGTATAAGATCCAGGGGAACCAGGCGACCTGTGTGACCGAGGTGAAATGCCCTTCTCCTGTTTTCGCGATAAAGTAGGGGGCAGCGAGAAAGACGATCCCGGACAAAAGCGCGCTGAAAAAGCTCAACTTGTATTTTCGGCCCAGTAGATACGCACCCAGACCGGCCCACCAGTGGTGCA
>JAGQQP010000829.1 GCA_020426085.1 Planctomycetaceae bacterium
GATTCGCCGGCCTTCACATCCAGTTCCGAATCGATATAACGGGCGTCTCCACCGTTGAGCGACCAGCCAACCAGTTTTGTACTGACTTCGATGACATACTCGCCAGGAGTCACATCAAACGTACTTGCCCCATTCTGATAGCGTTTCATGATACGCCCATTGGTCGCTGACTTCTCTTTTCGTACCAGATCGATACGCATTCCCGGATCTTTCCCGAACAGGACAACCGTGCTGTAGGATATCGCGGGGCGCGGTTTTTTCGCATTCAGAGGTATCTGATTCGCTGTCTGAGGCGCTTTGCTTTGCTGTTGTATCTGGCTTTGACTGCGGTGATTTCCCAAAGTCCCTCCACCGAAGCCACCGCCTCCCATCTGCTGGACTGAGCCGTTTAACTTCTGCTCAACCAGTCTCCAGGTACCCGTTGCTGCACCAGGCACAATCAGTGATTTCCAGGCGGGATGTTGTCCGTTGTTGAAGATATTTTCCAGTGACTGCGGTGTATCCGTCTCATTTTTTCCCTGGACGACTTTAAGTAGAGTTGATTCTGCGACATCCGGCTTCCCTTCAGCATACGCTTGCAGAAGTTCCTGTACGATCAGCGCCTGGGGAAGAGAAAATGTGTAGATCTTTAAGCTGTTTAGACTTGTTTTCGCCCAGTAAAATTTGAATAGTCCTCCGCGGGACCAGTCCGGGTGATTCTCGACCAGTTTGCTGTAATCCTGTTTGATCGTTACCGATACGATTTCTCCCGGCTTGACTTCAACCGTTTTCAGATCGTACTGGGGCGTGCTGTATTTCCCTTGCCACCCCGCCAGCGTGCTGGATACCTTGATCAGATATTTACCGGAGGGCAGTTCATGGGTCATTGGCTCCAGGGTATAAAAGTCATCTGCAAAACCATATACCTGCGGGGCATTGAATTCTCCCGACATTCCCATTTCTCCATCAGACATCTCCATCCCCCCCATCATCATGCCACCCGTACCTGGTGTATGAAGCGGGAAAATCCCGGCACGGAGAAACGGAGTCTGTCCACTGATCAGAATTGCTCCCGGGCTGACTGGCGGCGTTTCACTAACAGGACGATCAGTTAGTCCGCCGGCCAGAGTCAGAATCTGTTTTGTCAGATCCACATGCAATGGCTTCCCCTCCTGTTTCTGGATGGTCGTCGTGATACTGAGAGGACGCCCGGCTGAAGTGAAATAAGTCTTAATATGATGAGTCCCGGGCTTCAACCTCAGTTCATAAGGCCAGGAAGGGACCACCTCAGCTCGATCCGTTTCCACTATCACATTGCTGATCATAGCACTTCCCCGGTAAGTCAGAATCACCCGTTTATTCTCAGGTTGAGCCAATGTTGGAAAGACGAGTGCCAGCAACATCAAACAGGCCACCAGGATCGTCACCCACTCCAGTACAATCCACGGATTGCGCGAAGCGGCATCTGCTCCCTTGCGACGAATAAAATATGCGGCGATGAGCATCACTGAAATCACCAGCAGATTCAGCCCCCAGTTCAACAGAAAACCCTGCTCGATCGTATTCAGATGCCGCCAGATCTGGACAAACAGAATGGAACTCAGCAACAAAAGGCAACCGACCAGAACGCCGATGATGACCCGTTTGTTGGAGCGACGATGCTCCTGTGCAAACGGGTCATCTCCGGGAGAGGCAGGCTGTTGCTCAAGGTCACCTGCCGCACGTGCATCGCGGCGTTTCAGATAGCGGGCAATATAGAGTAGAATGCCAATCGGTCCTGCAAACAGACAGGCCAGCAGAAACAGCCCATCCAGTACTTTTTCCGCGGTAGAATCGGGTTCGACCAGATTCTGCGCACCGCAGATCAGAACCAGCAACCCGACAGGGACGAAAAACAACGTTGAGACCAGGACCATTTCCGCTAGACTACCGGTGAAATGCAACCCTGTGGAAATCCCGAAGATCCAGATCATCAGTGGAAGTGCCAGCATCACAGCTCCGGCCCCCAGCGCGATGCGATCAATCAGCGCTCCCCGTCCATTACCT
>JAGQQP010000830.1 GCA_020426085.1 Planctomycetaceae bacterium
ATGGAAGTCTATAATACCCGCTTCCGCGGCGATCGTCATACGCTGCAGTTTTATGTCAAACCGACTCACGATTCAGAAAAGTTTCAAACGGAACGACTGCCTCATCCGGATCTGGGGTGTGGCATTTATCTGATGGATCTGAATCAGACCATCTCTGCCTGGGGCGGCGATCGTACCGAATCGCTGCGCACGTGGGACCCGTCTGCCGAAAACTGGTCGGCCCCTCATTCACCGGAAACGGGACCGCTTCGCAGCGGTGATGGTCAGATGCGGATCGGCAAGGGGCTGTTGACATTCTGTTCGAACAAAGCGACCTACAATGACCGGGTGATTCTGACTCCTCCCAAAGTAGGCCGCTACTATAACTTTTATTACGCGAACGGTTTCCTCTGTTTCTATTACGGTAACCGATCGGAGCAGGGGGGCTTCACCCGGGTCATGGCCTGTCCGTGGACACCCGCGGATCAGACGCCGATTGACCTGACCAAAGCCATCAGTATTGAATGCAAGTTCGTCGGCGCAACACCGTTTGCCTGGGGGCAGTTTCAAAATGAACTGCTGACCGTCTCGAACTATGGCGGCGTATATGCCTTTGACGGCAAACAATGGCGGACCATTAAAGAGGCGAGCAAAAAATACAGCTACCAGATTTATTCCATGCTCAACTTCCGCGACCGCCTGCTGCTGGCACAGTATCCTTCAGGAGAGCTGTTTGAATATCGGGGTGGAAGCGAAATCAAACAATTGCATGGCTGGCCGCCTCGACTGCCCGAAGTCTCGCCCAGTGCGCGCGAAGCACAGACGCTGGCCATTTACCGCGGCGACCTGTTCGCAGGCGTCTGGCCATGGGGTGAACTCTGGCGATACAACGAAGACGAAGATCGCTGGTTTTCCCTCGGACGTATGTTCTCGCATCCCGTCGCGCATAAGCGAACCGTACATCCTTACGAAGAGCACGCACTGGAACACAAGCTGGTGCTGAACCATTGGGGGCAGCGCGTGACCGGCCTGGTTCCCCTCGGCGATTCTTTAATGGTCTCTACATCCACCAAAGGCACCTATCCCTGGTCGGAGAAATACACGTTCCTCACAGACGATCAAAGACGTGAATATGGATCCGTGCTCCATTTCAAAATGAACGGCAATCTGGCAGCACAAATCAAATGGAAAGATGAACCAATCCAACTGGAATTCGTAGTTGAACCCGACCGACTTGTCATTCGTCAGGATGGACAGGAACTCGGTTCGACTCCTTTTTCCACGGATGATATCAAACGTCTGCAGACCGCCACCCTCACCTGGGGCAACGGTATCTTCGGCAAGCTGAACGGAACTCTGCAAAACTCCATGCGGAAATAATGTGAGAGTCGGTTGCTGGAATAATAAAATACAAAATGTTGTTACTCAGACGCGATCGATTCAATCCTGTTCCACCTTGCAACCTAAAATCTTGTTTCACTTTTTTCTGGAATAGCGATATCTCCAGAACCCGGCGATGCCGGCAGGGATCCAGCCCAGTAGCACAGCCGCAAAAAAGAACGCGGGAATCGGGGGCATCCCCGGACTGCCCGGTCCCGCTCCGCGACCTGAGTTAAAGAGATCCTCACACAGCAGCGCGATACCAACCAGCACCACCCAGGTACCGATTCCCCACAAGCAGCCGAAGGCAGCCGGTTTCCAGCGTTCGTTGTTTTCTGACGCGGGAGGATCACTCATTACTTCCGCCGCTCCGGATTCTCCTGTGGAAAGCTTGCGTCCACCGTTTTCAACCAGATGTGCAACTCCTTCCACAGCTGTTGTGACTGCGCCGGTTTCTGCTCCAACAAATCGGTCGTCTCCGACGGGCCCCGGTTGAGATCGTACAGCTCATTGCGATCGTCTTCGTAGTAATGGATCAGCTTCCAGTTCCCGGCTCGCATTGCGCTGGCGGGCGTTGTTGTCGGATAGTAATGCGGGTAATGAAAATGCAGTCGGTCGCGTTTCAGTTTCTGTGTTGAACCGGTGAGCAGCGGCTTCAGCGAAAC
>JAGQQP010000831.1 GCA_020426085.1 Planctomycetaceae bacterium
GTTCTCCAGCCAGACCAGGCTGGCATGCGCGGGCGAATACCAGTCGTTGGTCATGCTCGCCAGTACGATGTCTAGATCGTGGTCTCCGTCCATGTCAGCGACGGCACCGGCGTAGGTCCCTCCCAGATCAGAGATTCGATGCTCTTCGAAGGTCCAGTCTCCCTTGTTTTCAAACCACAGGCAGCCATGATAAGGCTGTGGGTAAGCGTCAAAGTCTTCGAGATTGTCACCGGCGGGCAGGATCAGATCTTCGTCGCCATCCTGATCGAGGTCGGCATGAATCAGGCCAGCACTCCCCAGATCCATATTCGGCGTCAGCCAGAGAGGTCGTGTTTTGAATTTGCCACCGCCCAGATTTTCAAAGCCGACCAGTTCTTCTTCTTCCTGGGAAATGATCGTGGCGATATCCAGATCGCCATCCCCGTCATAGTCGGCTACGGGAACATGGATCGCGCCGGGTGCGTTATACAGGTGATGATCCAGGAACTGAAATTCGCCACGGTTTTCCAGCCAGAGGACTTCACCCCGATTGTAACCAAACACGGCGACCGCCAGATCGAGATCGCCGTCACCATCGAAGTCGCCAGGTTGCACGTCCGCCACGCGCCGTACGTCATCCAGCAGCACATGCCTCACAAAACCATCAGCCGTCTGCTCATACAGTTCGACCCGACCGACGACCCCATCGTCTGGCTGGATATTTCCCAGCACGGAAACCACGAGATCGAGATCGCCGTCAGCGTCGATATCAACGGGTGTTGCATGCGCCGGTGCAGCGACATCCGTAATCAGAATCTGATCGCGCGCGCCTCCCTGGTCATCAAGCGTAAGCAACACGACCCGATTATTCCCCGCGTCACAGAAGAGGATCTCGTTTTTGCCGTCGCCGTTAAAATCCAGAATTTGTACGTTCGTGATCAGAGGCAGTTCCACTCCTGTCTGCAGCGCACCCTGGCGTTCAAACAGCAGCTCTGTCGCCGGATACGAAGTGCCTCCCGAATAGAGTTCGCGTAAACGCCCCAGCGCGGGAACGGAGGGCAGCAGAAACCAGGTCGCCAGCGGGAGCAGTATGACGGCGACGAGCAGAATGATCGTCAGCCACGGCGTTTGAGCGGGGAGAGGTCCGTTCGCTTGAGGACTTTCAGTAGACGACATCGCAGGTGAGCACTCCCAGTGGTGGGCAGGTATCAAAATAGAAATTCATCCCGGCAGGACAACGGTATTCATGAAACACACAGTGTTCCGGTTTCGCGCAGTTCAGCGCGGCTTCCGCAGCCTACACTCGACCCACACAGCGCTTTGACTTATAAGAGACTCTCCGGAGAGCAGGGGAGAGGCCTTGATCTCAATCGTATAACTCACTGGAAATCGTGTCAACTACCGGCTGAACGCTCCCGCGATATCTGCGTTATAAACTTGCAGGAAAATCGTGCTGCCGCAGTAGAGAATAAACTCGCGTATCGCGTGGACTTGTGTATTATAAAGGGAGGTCCAGTCAGTATTCATTTCTGCGGAGTCGTGCGCTATGCTGGTTCGAATTATCCCGATCTGCATCTTGATTCTCTGTTCATGCAGCAGCCTGGCAGAAGCGGGTATGCCGAGTGCGTCAATCGATCTGACGGAAATTGCCCAACTGAGACTGCAGTCGATTTCGTTTTTTCTGCTGCTGTTTCTACTGAGTGCCTGGGGGTTGAAAAAACTCTGGAACATGCTGGCCCGCGATTTCCCGAAACTGCCAGTCATCACCTTTAAGACAGCATTGGCGGGAACGTTTCTCTGGGGACTGATGTTTCTGTTTGTGTTGACGATGATCTCCGGTGCGCGGGAACTGCTGACTCCCGGCGCCTGGGAAAAGGATGGTCGTACCTATCGGCTGACAGACAGTGAGTCAGAACAGGAAACCAAAGCAGCAGCAGAAGCGCTACTCAAAGAACGTCGCTCGAAACTGGCCGAACTACGATCGGCCCTGTTCATGCATGTGGCCACTCATGACGGCAACTACCCTGCGAAAATAGAAGATG
>JAGQQP010000832.1 GCA_020426085.1 Planctomycetaceae bacterium
GTATCCGAAGTTCTCCGTAATCAATCCCTTCAAGAAAAATGTCCGCGTCCCCATGTATTACCTGGGGGCTCACGACATTGAGTTCGAAGAGTTCATGGAAGTCTGGCTGGAACTCAAAAAGAAAGAAGGCGTCTTTGACACGCTCTACAAATACTGGATTCTCGGCGAAACCATCAATCCCGCACCGCCACGCTGGTCAATTATCCGTAACGTCCTGCACTGGGTAGATTAACGAGGAATGAAATAGAGCCGTTCACAGTGGCGAACGCAAACAGATGGGTAGGCCCGAATGCAATTCGGGCCGAGCGCAGCGAGCAGGAAACTGTCTGAGAAAACGTTGTAAAAGTGTAACCCTGCGAATTTCAATCTCCGCTTCGTCTTTTTCGTGTATTTCGTGATAGAAAAATTTTGTCACGCGCACTCTCTTTCTGATACACTCTACCAGCAAATGTATCCGTTTCTTTTGCATGGAAATATGCAGCGAGGCATGTACTATGGTCGATCGTCTGTCAGTCACAATATTATTGCTGTTACTTTGCCTCTGCTCACCATCACAGGTTCCTGCAAAAGAACCGGCCGACGAGCAACAGCGCCAGCTGAACCCGGAAGAAACGCAGCAGACACTCGTTTTCCTGGCGAAGCAGCTCACCGCGAATCTTGATGCCATTCATACCTGGCAGGGAACTTATCTATACAGCAGAGAATCATTATTCCATCGGAGCAGGTTTGAGCCCTCCATCTGGAAGACGACTTACTGTCTGCTCCCCTTCTGGCTGGATCAAAGGCAGGATCAACTGCGTGTCAATTATACTTTGACAGAAAAGCCTGATGAACTCAATCAGCTGCAACCACCAATCAAAGTCGGGAGCCCGTTGAACGTACAATGGATTATGGTCAAAGGAGAAGAGTGCCTGGAACTGAGCGAAAAACGCTTCGGCTCCGTCTATGGATTTCCAGATGAGATTCAGAAACAGATCGGCGATGGCAGGATTCTCTATCGTAAGTGGAATTTAGAAGTGGAACGGGACCGCCGATTCTTTGATCCCAGAAAAAAAGTGTTGGGAAATTCCTCCGGCAGCTATGCCCACACTCTTGAGTTATATGCAAATATACTCAGCGGCGCAGAGGGAAAAGAACAACAGGAGATGTTTTCTGAACGGGTTGCCATCACGGAATTCAAACTCAAAGACGGGCAAAAACAATTCATTCTAAAAACCGAGTACAATCCCCGGAAACCCAATGGCGTTCCCAGAATTAGACAAATGACCTACGACTCCCGATTTAGTTTTAATCCAGTGAAATACGAGCATTTACACGGTACTGCCGCGGATCGGATTCAGACATACACTTATCAAAAAGTTGACGGCATTTCTCTGCCTGAGAAAGTTGTTACTGAGTACTTCCGTCCCAAAGTGTCCGGTGAGCGTGAACTGAATCTACGTGACACTTATACGTTGATCGATTCAAAACTGAATCAACCGATTGACCAGGACCAGTTCAAAATCAAATCATTCAACCTGCATTACGGCGAACGCATGCTGGACAGAACGAAAAACAGTGCCTTCATTCAAGGCACCGAGGGACTCGTCCCCGCAGAAGAATTTCAATACAAAAAATAAGACAAAGAACCATTCGCTTGCAGTGACCTGGAAACAGCGGCTGCTTGAAGTCAGCCATAATAACCGTTCGTGTCATTTCGTGTTTTTCGTGGTAGAAAAAATCACGATCAGACAACCCGACCTACTTCAACTGCCCGTCGATCCAGTCGGCCATCAGTTCGACTTCTTCGTGGATCGTGGGCCAGGGGTGGCCGCCCCCTTCTTTGATGATGAACTTCACCGGCACCTCCGCTTTCTGCAAAGCAGCGACCATCACCCGCGACTGTTGAATCGGCACCATGAAATCCGCTGTGCCATGAATGATCAGAAACGGAGGCAGCCCCGGTTTCACCAGGCGGGCCGGGGAGAACGCGGTTCGCAGTTCGTCCAGGCGGTCGGCGTCAATCGTCTCTGATCCTTTC
>JAGQQP010000833.1 GCA_020426085.1 Planctomycetaceae bacterium
TCGCCTGGAAAATCCACGTGGTCTGTTCAGTGTGCCGGCGACGATGTCGCGCTGTACCGATTTTCCTTCAGTCACCATTGCACCGATCTCTGCCGAATCGACTGAAATTTCCTGTCATCTGCAAATCGAATCGGTGGAACGATTCACACGGGCTAAGTCGGAAATGCTGGAAGAACTGGCATCGATCATCGGTTCGCAGGATACCGTACTGGTCTGTTGTCACAATCAGGGAGAACAGGATCGCTTGCAGGAGCTGCTGGAAGAGTCTGAACTGGATCTTTCTCAACGCGTCAAAACCTGTATCGGCAACCTGGCACTGGGATTTCGCATCGTCCCCGAACATCTGGTGGTACTCAGCGATCACGAGCTGTTTGGTCGAGCTGACATCAGACACAAGCCTCGCAAACGCAAAGTCGAGAGCCGGGCGATTGACAGTTTTCTGGATTTGAATGTGGGTGATTTCGTAGTGCATCTTTCGCATGGAATTGCCCGTTTTCGTGGTCTGGAACTGCTGGAAAAGGAAGGGTATCGAGAAGAGCATCTTTCCCTGGAATTTCGTGATAAAGTGCAGATGTACGTCCCCGTCTCACTGGTGCATCTGGTTCAGAAATATATTGGTGGCGGCAAACATGTCCCTCAGTTATCAAAACTGGGGACGAAGAGCTGGGCCAGTAAAAAAGAAAAAGCGGCTGAAGCAGTCCGGGATATGGCCAGCGATATGCTGCGTCTGCAGGCGATGCGCTCGGGACAACCCGGCATTTCCTATCCTCCTGACAGTCACTGGCAGAAAGAATTTGAGGCATCTTTTCCGTACACGGAAACCTCCGACCAGTTGCACGCCATCAGTGATGTTCGTCACGATATGGAACGGCCACAACCCATGGATCGACTGATTTGTGGCGATGTCGGATATGGAAAAACGGAAGTCGCCATCCGGGCCGCCTTCAAAGCCATTGATGCCGGTAAACAGGTTGCCGTACTCGTTCCCACAACGGTGCTGGCAGAACAGCATACTCGTACTTTCAGTGAGCGAATGGCCGACTATCCGATTACCATTGAAGGACTCTCCCGCTTTAAATCAAAAAAAGAGCAGCGGGCGATTCTGGAAGGCATGGCTACCGGCAGTGTTGATCTGGTGATCGGCACACATCGCCTGATTCAGAAGGATATCAAGTTTAAAGATCTGGGGTTGTTGATTATCGATGAAGAACAGCGCTTTGGTGTGGAAGCCAAAGAGATGCTCAAACATTTAAGATTACAGATCGATGTGCTGACCTTAAGTGCCACTCCCGTTCCGCGAACACTGCATATGTCTCTGCTGGGAATCCGTGATATTTCCAATCTGACCACAGCGCCCCGTGATCGTGTTCCCATTGAGACCAGAATCACCCGTTTCGATCCGGAGTTGATCCGCCATGCGATGGTCAGGGAACTGAACCGCAAT
Organism: Planctomycetaceae bacterium; assembly: GCA_020426085.1. Classification (GTDB taxonomy): domain Bacteria; phylum Planctomycetota; class Planctomycetia; order Planctomycetales; family Planctomycetaceae; genus Gimesia. The sequence continues at coordinate 1,445 of JAGQQP010000833.1, forward strand.
GGGCAGGTTTATTTCGTGCATAATCGTGTCCATGATCTGCAGAAATACGCCGATCGAATCCAGCAGATTGTCCCGGAAGCCAGTATCGGAATCGGCCACGGACAGATGAAAGAAGCAGAGCTGGAAGAGGCGATGCTGAACTTTGTGTCTGGCAAGGTGGATATCTTTGTCTGCACGACGATCATTGAAAGCGGGTTGGATATTCCCAATGCCAATACCATTTTTATCCATGATGCGGGAAATCATGGCTTGTCTGACCTGCATCAGTTGCGGGGACGCGTAGGACGATCACATCATCGGGCCTACTGTTATCTGTTGTTGCGCGACGGACAGATTCTGACTCCGATTGCTGCCAAGCGATTGAAGGCCATTGAAGAGTACAGCGAACTGGGGGCCGGGTTCAAAATTGCCATGCGCGATCTGGAAATCCGTGGTGCTGGAAATATCCTGGGAACCGAACAAAGCGGTCATATTGCCGCCGTGGGTTACGAACTCTATTGTCAGTTACTGGAAAACGCCTGCCGGAAACTGAAAAATGAACCGATTCGTGAACATCACCACGTGGCGATT
>JAGQQP010000834.1 GCA_020426085.1 Planctomycetaceae bacterium
CCGTCGGCCCCGCGTGGCTGGTAGTCTGGCTTGGACTCCATCAATGGTCGTACGACAGGTTCAACCTGTACGCCATGGGAATCGCTCCAGTTGAGAAGTGAATTTGCACCCCACAGTCCCTCGCCGCTGAAACTGTACCTGGTTCCATCTGTCACTGAGATAGAGAAACCCGGGTCAGTCCGATCGAGTAAAATGGCCGAAGTTGTGGCCCTCCAGTTGAAGAGGGAGATAATCCAGGCCAGCACGCGGAGCCATTTGGGCATTTGTTGTACATAGGCACCGATCGCTTCGATTTCGTTTAGGCGCAAGAATCGTCGAGAAATCCCCCACGATTCAATGCAGATCCCGCTGTCATCCCATGTCAACCGCCGTGTCTGGTACCACGTGGTGATCACAAATATTGAGGCGAAGATCCCCCCGATCCCCCACATCACTACTGTCAGTGGCAACCAGCCTCGAGCCAGTGGGCCCCCAGATGTATCGCCGGTAATCAGGAAAGGCATAGCGAAGAAGGCGCCTGAGCCCAGAGTCGCCAGCAGATCAGGTAGCCATCCTGCCGCCCGTGCCAGATAAAAAACGCCCGATTCAGCTGGCGGAGCGTGAGGCAACAGGATGTAGAACAACAAGCCACCGAACAACATCAATGCCCCATACGCACGATGGGGATACATGATATGAATCGGAGAGGCATCCCGGAGATCATAGGGGCTTGGTTCGTAAACACTCAGGTAGCGAGGTGCGATTGTGGAATTCCCGGGATCAATGCGAACATACGCCAGCAGTGTATCCTCCGGCCATTGAATATTCACCTGTTGAAGCAGTGGAGTCGATCTTGAGAGGAACACGGAATTGTGGTCATAGCCGAGCCCTCGCACAGCAGCCCATGCCGTTGAGGGTGCCTCGTCGGTCACCGTCGACACAATATCGTTCCAGAGCCCCTCCCATTCGGCTCCCGAGACTACAATGAGTCTCCCTTCAGTTTCTTGAGCAATGTATTCATCGATTGTCCCTCGCGTATCACTGGCGAGGTCGACATCTTTGAGCCTTTCCTCACCAACATACTTCGACATCATCCCCTTCAAGTTCTCGGAATGCTGCTGCTGGTCACCTATCTCATGCTTCCAGTCAACGGGCTCGATCTGAAACAGGTCAAGGTCAGGTGTCAGACACAGTGTAATACCACAATAAAGACAAAAGGCGGCGACGATGCGTCTCAATAATTCTCGCATGAAGAAAATTCTCCTTTGCCAGTCAAATGCTGTGATCTGCCTTACCGGATGAACTCCTTTTGGTGCTGATTTCCCGGTCGACAAAATCTAGAGTAACGTTGTTAAAGTAAACCCACCAGACCAAACTCTTGTGGAACTGAACTCGAGACCATTATTCACGTGGATTGGTTGAGGACATTGATGGTAGGGTAAGAGACGGGGGATATTTTCCTGGGACGATCAGAAGTACTATCACATCAGACGCGGATTCGATGTGCTAAGAAGTACCACTATAGATACTCGATCTTCTTTCAGAGCAGAAAGTGACTTCTCCCAGTGAGTAAATCGGTTTGTGCCATTTGGAGGAACTTACCACTCTTTCTTGCCAATGGATTAGAAGACTCAGTAGCAGTAAAAATCTAGTCAAGCATATGTCCTCAATAGATCAAATACTGTACCGGGGCTCTGTATCCCATTGAACTGTGCGGCCTGATGGAATTGTCGTCTTTTCACCAGAGTTCGATTAGCATTTTGGCTTCCCATATCAGATACAGTCGGGCAACGAGTTGGACGGAAAAGACATAGCATTTTTTCTATCTCATCATGAGGCCAATGGGGGGAGTCTTTCTGAGGCAAGACAATAAGTGATTTCCCTCCAAAACAGGCTGGTTCTGTATTTAGTGGAAAATACATCAGCACCATGAATTAAAACTGGCAAATTTAATGGTTATTAAGATATAAATAGACACAATTGAATGTTTAAGCGTATTAAGTACTGTTCAGATATATGCTTAGTTCTATTGAGG
>JAGQQP010000835.1 GCA_020426085.1 Planctomycetaceae bacterium
ATCGGCAATCGTATCCAGTTTACGTGCCACTTCAGAAAGACTTTTTGTACCTAAATAACGCTCGTTGGCATGAAAAATGACAGTTCTGTCCGGTTGTGTTATTTCGAGCCGAGTGAACAGCGCCTCGTAAGCCTCTTGCAGTTCATTCTGACTCCACAATTGATCTAACGCCCAGGCTGAATCCGGCACAACAGAAATATCAGCGTCCGGCCAGACATCCAGAAGGTACTCGCGACTCCCCTCATCCCGGACCGAGAGGTACTGTGCCCGCTGCAAAGCCAGTCGAACCAGATCATGCTGTTCTTTATGAAACAGATTGGTAACCCCGGGTGCATTCCAGAGAACAGGAAGGTGACGGGGAATCAGCAGGGATGCACCTATCCAAAGATCTGAATACGCAAAGGTGGTTCTTTTCGCCTGTTTGTAATCTTCAAGCTTGGAAGGCTGGCAGTGAATGATATTTCCACCACCAATGATGACACCATCCAGGTGTTGTGTCTCCTCCAGAAGCGCGGCAATACCCTGACTGGGTGCGCAGTCAGTGAGTCCATAAGGCTGATTGTCAGTGGGCGAGATCGCTTGGATATTAAAGTCTGGTAACTTTTTTTGTACTAATTTTGGAAACAACAGGTCTCCATAATTATTAACGTCAAAAGTCCCAATACTCAGCAGATTATTCTCAGGCACTATTGATACCATTCTCTTTTAATAAATATTCAAATCTCTGAAGTGCTTTATTATAGATGTCCTGGTTATCTGATTGAGGTATCTTGATCTCTAAATTACTGTCAGGTCTGGACTCATTCACTCGATCCTTATTCTCAATCAGTTTTGTTCCAAAAATGGCATTGAACAGTCTGATCGACTCGGAATACCTTTCTGTAATTCCGACATAAACAAGTTCCTCAACAGGAAAATTATAACTGTAAAATGAATATAAATTTTGAACTCTTGGCCGGTTGATAAATTCCGTAATTGATACCTCATCCGATAACTTATTTCTCTTCTTCAGATAGTAATAATGAGAAACGGCTCTTTCATGCGGGCTTCTGAAAAACAAGGCTCTAGGCAGATTAAAGCGATCGTAGACTCTGGGGTCAAAGTGACCATAGATGAAATCATAATTGTCTATGATTTTTCGCTTCTTGAAATTGGAAATAACAGTATCAAGTTTCAGCTTTAAAGAATTTGTGTAACCGTTATGCTGATAGTCCAGGAGAAGACGGTCTCCATAGGCATCTTTTAAGCTGTTGAGCAGGCTTGTTCCACCTGTTTTGAGTATGTGAGGAAATAATATTATCACTGAAGTTTCCCGGTAATCTGGTGTCCCTGGAATAAAGTTATACTGCCTGCTTACTCATTTCGAGTCTCTGAGACTTCAGAGATGAAGAGAGCCATTCACGATTGTAAAATGCTTCGTTGTATTCGAAGAATTTGTGTCGGGCCGATGCCTGTGTGTTGTATTCCTGGCGATAAAACCGTTGCTGCTTATGCGTCGTAAAGTAACTTTCCAGCGCCGCATTGTCCCGGCAGTCACCCTTTCTGCTCATGCTGCATAGAATTAATTTGGTTTATTGAATGTTACTTCGCCATTGAAACAGGGATTATTTTAGCATCTCTTTTTAGTTTCATTCGCATTTTTTGTGAGACCCACTCGATATCACCTGTAACGGTAAGCGGGCATCTTATGCTATTACATACTTTAATGAAAATAGCAGCCTCGGCAGTCATATCATGACCACGCACACCCTTAGGAGTTGTGTCTGACCAGTAATGATGTGCCGTTGTATCTAAAAACATGGTAAATCCTGTCACCGATACTGCGGATGGTGTTAACAGCCGGGAAAGCAGGTGAATACCATAGGTTCCCGTTGTTAAAGTCGCCAGATGATCTACCTCACCAATCTGGACAAGGTCAGGGCTGTATGTGAATAAAACCGGGTATCCGGTCACCCACTTTTCAAACTGCTCTGATGGCAAGCGACGTGTTTGAGGTGAAATGATGAC